>CAKUXU010000115.1 GCA_934700635.1 uncultured Eubacteriales bacterium
ATCCAAGTTGATTAGAACTATTATCACTTTTATAATTTTTTTCAAGCTCAATTTGCATACTTATTTTATATTTACTTAAAACTTGACTAATCACTGTTTCAGCAGTACTGTCGGCTCCGTTTATGCTCGCATTACTAAGCTCGCTAATAATATTATTACATTTTTGAGCTAAATCAGGGTTACTACCATGTTGTCTGTAAAGATGATTAAACAGAGAAACTATAAAATTGAAAGTATAATCTATATTGGCAAGTTCATAGAATCTAGCTGTATTCTTCTTTTTAGTTTCATCATCAAAAGCAACCGCTTTTTTTCGTATTAAATTTCCAGTAGTAGGTGACTTTTCATAAGTATCAGTTGGAATTTTTCTTTGGATTATCCATTTATTATCAGTACGAGACTTTTCCAGTCCTGAAGATTTGTATATTTCGTCCCTAAGTGTACGAAGTGATTCTTTAAAACTTTTAAATATATTTTTATCAGCGTCATCTGCGATGTTTAAACTTTGAGCTATATTAATCAAATTCGATTCCTTAATTAAGAAATTAAATACGTTAGCATCAGTGTATTCACCACTTTTAAATAAAGCTCCAACTGCATTATTGTAAGAATTGATCAGCTTTTTGGTATTTTCGGAACCTGAAGACGATAATTTTAAGCTAGGTGGAATTCTACTAAATGTTTTCGGAGTAGCATTACCATTTACCGTTTGTCCACCATTTTTTCCTTTAAAAGTTCCTTGCCCTTGTTGTTTTATTATTGAAGGACTATTTGGATTTTTGATTCTATTTTTTAGTTCATCCATAAGAGGATCTCCTGATGGCGTTTCCGTATTATTATTTCTTAATGGTGGTCCTTTCCTGACTTCCTTATCATTAGGTGACTCAGAATTATTTGGGGTATTATTATATACGGGGTTTAATTTTTTCCCCTTCCGGATATCAGCAAGCAAACTATCCATACTTGGAGTATTAGTATTAGTTACTGTTTGCTGTTTCGGAGTTTTACCCCTTGGAGGCGGTGGAGGAGGAGTACCTGGAGTTTTCGGCAATGGTGGAGGTGGAGGAGGAGTACCTGGGGTTTCCGCCGAAGGAGGTGGTTGAATGTTACCTGGAGTTACTGGTGTTGATGATGACTGACGCGGTGTCGGCGGAGTATTTGACTGCTCTTCTGACGTCGATTTTGGTAGCGGAGGTATAGGTGGTACAGTAGTATCAAATTGAGTTTGTTTTAAATTGTTTTCAGGTATAATTTGATTTTGTGAATCACCATTTTGTTGTTTATTTTTATCTTTTATAAATGTATCGTATAAAAATTTTCCACCTGCTCCAATAACGATAGTACCACCTACGGCTGCTGTAACCGAAGTAATAATAATTAATGCAAATTCTTTTGGGTTATTTTTAATAGCTTCTTTAAGGTTAAAGCCTGATCTACTAGAGCTCTTACTATGCACATTGTAATTTTGTGTTGAACCTGTATTGTATGTTGTTGCAGCACTAGTAGATGGAGTTACTGCAGACGAAATACTCAATGCGGACAAAAGTGTAGCTGAAGATCTTAAAAATGCTTTATTTATATTTCCTCCGGAGACCATAGCGAGAAGGTTGTCCGAAGCTTTTTTGATTTGACTACAAATCACTTCTTCTAAATATTTTTCAAATTCCTCATAGGATCCTTTATATCCTACATTTTCAAATTGTTCATACATTTCTTCGATTGATTTTACTGTTTCAAATTTGGATTTCAATTCTTCATTGGTTGCAATTTTAGTTAAACAATTTAAGAATTCATTCAATTGATCACACCCTCTTTATAAATATTTCCAATTTTTATTTTTCTCTAGAAATTCTTTTTTATTATTTATTAATTAGACTTTTTGGTTTCTTCGTTTTTATTTTCGTCATCGGATTCTGTAGAAGTAAGGCTGAGTGCTTGATTGTATGCTTCTAAAATCCAGTTTTCGAGATTTTTATTTTCCTTGTTTGTTCTTATTGTTGAGTTTATGTTCATTTGTAATTCAGTGTTATCCTTCATTAATGCTATGAAGAGTCCTTGTTCATCTGGATTTTCTGGTACTGTTATGCTGCTTTTTATTATATCTTTGTTTCCTTTGATTTTTTCTTCGATGTCGGCATCTTCTGCAACTATAGCATCGATTTCTCCAGCTTTAAGTTTTTCTATACACTGATCTACATTTTCGCATTCTATACGTTCTGCATTTGGCATATAATGTTCAACAACATTGCTTTGAATAGTATCTTTTATTACGGCTATTTTTGCAGAAGACATCTCACTTAGACTTTTATATTTTTCTTTGTTTGTACTAAGTATATATATAGGAGATGCACTTTGTTTCCAAGGCCAATAAGAATCAGTAAGTGTAAATCTGTCTTTTAAGCTTTGACTTGCTTCGAGAGATGCCAAAGCCATATCAATTTCTCCTTTTTCTAGTGAATCTAGCATTGGTTCAATTTCACTTTCAACATATCTTACTTTGACATTTTCACCGATATTTTGTGCTATTTCTTTTGCGAAAGAAACTTCATATCCTACGTTTTCTCCTTCTTTATTTTTAAAGAATTCAAATCCGCCTGTTTTAACACCAACAACAAGTTCTCCACGGTTTTTTATTGCTTCAGGAGTATGGTAGCTTACTAAAGTTTTTTCATCTACTGATTGAGTGCTGGATGAGTTATTATTATTTCCTTCTGAAGAAGTTGATGAAGATTCCTTATTTTGATTTCCGCATCCGCATAAACCACACATTGTTGCTGCACCTAAAATTATTGAATAAATTTTTTTATTGTTCATATTAATTTCCTCCTATTTTTTTTAATTATTTGTTTTTCTTTTTAAATAAACCAGCAAGAAAACCCGCAACAGGACCTAATGTTTCTGTAGCTATTTTTACACCATCTTGATATTCTTGGAGTACTTTTGC
>CAKUXU010000116.1 GCA_934700635.1 uncultured Eubacteriales bacterium
TAAAACCTGAATTAATAATAAAATATGTTTATAACGAAAACGGGTACGGTGAAACTCAAAATAACCGAAGCGTAATGGAAGTACAGGGCATAAATTTAGGTAACAGTTTAACAGAAAACAATTATTTTAAAGTCGAATATATACCTTATGAAAATAACAACAATTATTTTAAATATCCGGCTTTTGACAGCAGCGGTAATACTCAACCAATAACACTTAAAATAACCCCTAATGTAGAAAATCAAAGTGTAACTGATGAAAGCGGCATTTCTTCAGTAGATTTTAAATACTATATAAATCCAGTAGCACTTTATGCAAGCTTAGACAATAATTCATTTACGTATAGCGGAAGTATTATTAACCCCAACATAACTGTAAAGGACGTTAATGGGCAAATTCTTAATCAAAATGAGGGTTACACTCTTAAATGGTACGCGTGGAATGGAAATTACAACGAAAACGGAGAAAAAATCTATGATGAAATAGAATCAAAAAATTCAATAAATGCAAATTCATACAGAATTAAAATTATAGGGGATCCACTAAAAGGATATTCTGAAGCAAATTATTTAGAGTACACTATTAATCCAATAGATATAGAAAAAGAAAAATACATTTTAGATTTGAGTCAGACAGAAATAGAATTCACAAAAAAAGATGGTGGAATTAAACCAAACGAAGTTAATGTAAGAGAAAAATCAAGTTCAAATAACTTGGTTTTCGGAACCGATTATACTTTAGAGTATTTAAACAATGAATCAGTTGGAACAGCTACAGTAATAGCAACCGGAAAGGGAAACTACAAAGGAACTATTTCAAAAAAATATACTATAAAAGGTATAGATATCTCAAACTTTAAAATAGAAATGATTCCCGACCCGGCAGTGTACAAATTTAATTGGTATGAACAAAAGCCAACCATTAAAGTTACAGACCTCAATGAAAATGAACTTACCGAAGGATTAGAATACAACATAACATGGCCAAAAGATACAACAAATGCAGAAAAGAGCAAAGAAATAATAATTAGCGGAAATACTGAGGAAGGTTATGAAAATACAGTTAAAAAATATTACGATATCGAAAAAGTACCCGCGGAAGAAGTCGATATGGTCATAAGTAAAGATAATTTTTATTACAATGGAGATGAAATAATACCTGACATAAATGCTTCATATAATGGACAAACACTCACAAGAAGTACCGACGGCGAAACAGGAGATTATTTTATTACAGTTGATGAGAATGCATCATCAACAGGAGAAAAAACAGCTACTGTTACATTTTTAAATAATTTTGAAGGTATAAAAAGGTTTAATTACACGATCCAAAATGCAAATTATGAATTTACGTATGGAGATGGATTTTCAATTAATCTTTTAGAGCTTTTTGGAATTCAAAATAATGAAAATGCATCTTTTACAATAGGAATGGGAAATGAAATTCTTTGTGCAGTAATTTCAGAAAATAATATTTTGGTAGATTCAAAATCTCCGGCAGGTAATTATAATTTGGTAGTTAAAAATGAAGATTCAGAATCAATTGTTCATATAGGTATCACAATAAACAAAGCTACACCTTTAATTTCTATTAAAGATAAAACCGATATATACAGCGGAAAGTCATTGGAAATAACAGATGCCGAAGTAAAATATGTTAATGGTGAAACTTTTGATCAACCTATCTTCTACGACTATTACAGCGATGAAGCTTGCACTTCTCTTTTAGCTGAATCTCCAATAAATGCAGGAACTTATTTTGCTAAAGCATACGTAAGCGCTCCAAATGAAAATTACAATGACGCTTACAGTAATGCAGCTACAATAGTAATTGAAAAAGCAAATCAGCTTTTAACTGGATCAACATCATACAGCGGCCCTCCTGGAAGTACTGTTCCAATAGATGTAGAAAGCAATATATCTCAAAATCTTTTATATTATTCAAGCGACGAAAACGTAGTTCAAATTGACGACAATGGAAAAATGACATTTTTAAATGATGGAGTAGCATACATTACTGTTTACGCACCGGAAACAGAAAATTATAAAGAAGCTTTTTTTGAAGCAGTCGTAACAGTTGATAAAAATTTAACAAGTATATCTTCTTCAGACAAAAATACAACTTCATCTTTAGATTCAAACAAAAACTCTGTTTTGAATTCATACACTGATTCAGATCAAAAAGCTAATAACGTAACCGACGATATTATAAACACTATTTTAAAAACGGGTGATACAAAAACAAAATTGATAGTTGTAATTGTCTCTGCTATTGCACTGTTTTCAATTGCCGGTTATGCATATCTTAAAAAGAAAAAATAAAATTTTATAACTACTAAAATAGATAAAAAAATATAACTGCTCTAAAAAGAGCAGTTATTCTTGTTTTTAAATTTTGTCTATTGTTACGTTGTTTCCTTTAAAAGCGTTTTCAAAAACTAATAAAATATTTTTACTTAAATTATCCCTTCCCAAACCATTCAATCCTGTCTTTATTGATTCAATAACAGCGTCGCAACGACCAGGATCTTTAGATTTTAATGTACTTAATGCGTAGATGTATTTATTAGCAGACTCAAAATTTTCACGAGCTTGTGTTTTATTGCTAAATGATTTAGATCTTTGTGTTATAATTCTTGAAATATAGCGAACAAGTGGAGGTAAAACCTTTTCATTTTTAATTAAATTACTATTGAATACCTTCGTTAAATAATCCTTAACATTAGTTATAGTAATACTTTTTTTCGTTTGTCTTCCAAATTCAAGATATTGTGAAACAGTATATTTGTCACTTTTTCCAATAAGCGAGTCATAACCACTCCTAATATCAGTTAATTTTATTTCACTTGTTTTATTACCAGTTACCACAGGGGTTTGAGTTGCAGCTGGAGTTTTATCGCCAGGTGTTACAGGGGTTTGAGTTGCAGCTGGAGTTTTATCGCC
>CAKUXU010000117.1 GCA_934700635.1 uncultured Eubacteriales bacterium
AAAAATTTGCATCAATACCCGAAACATGGGCAACTCATATTTTAAAGCTTTATAATAAATCGATCCGGAAAAATACAGCTGATGCATTGAGAAGAAGTGGATATGACATTAAAAATACAGTTCAGCTGATAGAAATGATTTATTCTCAATGAAATTTATTAACTATTTCAAACCAAAGTAAACTATATGCCGTTCAATGGTTATATTTGTAAAAAACGGCAAAAGCGACCTCACTAACAGAAAGAGAGAATTTTACGCAATATGGGAATATACATTTAAAAATGTAAAAATAGAAGAAGGAATGATCGCAAAGACTAATCATATTTTAAAAAATAATTTTGATACTTGAAAGGTTATCTCAAATGATTTATATAGCAACATTTGTAATTTCTTGTGGTTTTTTTCTGTTATCAGAACATAGGCGCTTTGCAAATCATTTTTTTCTAAAGTATACAATTGTTATCTTTGCCATTTTAATTCCTTCTCTAATTGCAGGGCTAAGAGATTTTTCTGTAGGCACAGATGTTAAATTGTATGGGAACTTTTGGTTTGAATATGCCGGAAAAATGAACTTTCTTGAGTATGCTCAATTTGGAAATAGGTGTTCAATAGGCTTTTTGTACATATTATTGAATTATATCGTCAGAACATTTACCGATGATATCAGAGTGTTTTATTTTGCTCTGTCTTTTTTGGAAACCTGCATGATTTATGCCAGTCTAGATTTAATTAGTAATTACTCACCTCACTTTAATAAAACCAATTCTTTTAAAGGAAAAAAAGCATTTTCTGTTTCTTTTGCGATGTTCTGCTACTATACTATATTCTATAATAACACTTTAAATCTGCTCCGCCAATTTTTGGCAGTGTCAATAGTCTGTCTGGCCTTTGCATTTATTATAAAAAAAAGATATTTATTATCAATGGGACTTTTATGTTTGGCAGTTTTAAGTCACAATTCAGCTGCGTTTGCCTTTATTTTGATTCCGCTACACTTGCTTAACGAAAAAAATAAATCTAAAAAAAATCTTTATATTCTTGATCTTACATTATTTATAACTATTACATTTATA
This sequence comes from uncultured Eubacteriales bacterium, assembly GCA_934700635.1. GTDB lineage: Bacteria > Bacillota > Clostridia > Oscillospirales > Acutalibacteraceae > UMGS1491. The sequence goes on from CAKUXU010000117.1 coordinate 1,074, forward strand.
ATGATTTTATATAAACCATTTTTAACGTTCCTAATATCAAGGGGAATCCTTTCAAATAGATTTTTTACCTACATGGACAATACTGCTGTTGGTGGCAGAATGATTCGAACATTCTTTTGGATTTTTATTTCTGTGTTAGGGTGCATGGGATTTTCAAAAATAATTGCCTATCGCCAATACAATAAGTTTATATTAAGTTGTGTTTTTATTTCCATGGCTTTTTCATTCGTGATGTTTATGGGAAATGTATATGCAATACGCATGGCTTTCTATTTTGACCTCGCATCTCTTGTATTTATTCCAACAATTCCCCAGATTTACAAATTACACTATAATAAAAAGAGTCTAAAATGGGGGATGTATTTGGTCTTAATTATTTTACTTATTTTTAGATGGTATCTTGAATACGTAAGATCCAATAATGGTCAGACTTATCCATACAAATTTATGCAATGTTAAGGAGAAAAAAATGTCGATTTATATTGTGACACATAAAAAATATAACTTTCCCGGAATGAAAAATTACATTCCAATTCAAGTAGGTGCTGCATATCATGAAGATTTAGGATTCTGTAAAGACTCGGAAGGGGATAATATCTCTCTCAAAAATCCACATTATTGTGAATTGACGGCATTATACTATATGTGGAAAAACACGAATGACAATATTATAGGACTTACACATTATAGAAGATATTTTTGCAATAAAAAAACACTGACTCCATTAAAGCATATTCTTTCATATGATGATGCCGCAAATATTCTAAAAAAATACGATATAATTGTACCTTACAAAATGCACCGACAAGGGAAAACCATTAGACAAGACTATGAGATAAATCATAATATTCGGGATTATGATGAATGTGAAAAAATTATAATTAAATATTTTCCAAAATACAAAGAGTCGTTTGATAGAGTTTCCGATTCTAAAGACCTCTACCAATATAATATGTTTATAACCAAAAGAGCGGTTTTTGATTCATATTGTAGCTGGCTGTTTAAAATTTTATTTGAATTAGAAAAAAGAATAGATATAAGCAACTATGATAAGTATAACAGTCGAGTATATGGATTTCTTTCAGAACGGCTATTTAATGTTTGGTTGGACAATAACAAACAGCTTAAAGTAAAAAAATTTGAAGTTTACAATATTGAAGAAAACAAATTATCCTTGCTAAAAGCCAATATAAAAAATATCATTAAGCCAATTATAGGTATGGAAAGATAAATGAGGTATATACATGAAAAATGCCCCTTTGATATTAAAATGGGCTAGTATAGAGCATTTCTATTTAAAACATCTACACAAATATAGAATTTAAATAGGAGGATAAGATATGAAAACAAATAATATAATTTTAAACTCGCTTATTCTTAAATTTCTTGAACGTTGTGGATATCAGGGAATTGCTTTTGTTATTCAACTAATACTTGCTCGAATCTTACTACCTTCAGATTACGGTGTTATAACCATGCTTACTGTATTTATTGCAATATCCCAAGTGTTTGTTCAAAGCGGACTAAATACCGCTCTTGTTCAACGAAAGGACACCACTGAAGACGATTACACCTCAGTTTTCTGGATTAGCTTATTAATTGCAGTAATTTTGTATGTGATTTTGTTTTTTACTTCACCCCTCATTGCATCCTTCTATAAAATGCCTGAATTGTCATCAGTTTTGAGAGTATTAGCGTTGATATTGATTCCAGGTGCTTTTAATTCTATACAAAATGCAAAAGTTCAACGAGAAATGAAATTCAGACAATTACTTTATTGTACTATAACAGCTGCTGTTGCATCTGGCATTGTAGGGATTACAATGGCATATGCTGGTTTAAGATTTTGGGCTTTAGTTGGAC
>CAKUXU010000118.1 GCA_934700635.1 uncultured Eubacteriales bacterium
AATATAGGGGATTGGTCAAATGGTATGATAGGGGTCTCCAAAACCTTTGGTGGGAGTTCGATTCTCTCATCCCCTGTTGGCTAAGAGGTCAGAAACCTTGAATTTTCAAGGCTTCTGACTTTTTTCATTTTCTGGATAATTCCAATGTAGTCAAGTATGTAGTCAAACAGGAATCATTCCTAAAATGAGATAGCATTTTCAATCTGTTTTTCCTTATTTTTCGTTGTTTTATTGCTGAAATAATATAACGTCCGTTCTGTCAAGGACTGCCCTGACGGCGTATCGGCTACGCCTTGTTCCTTGACATCACTAGGTGTTGGAATAATATTAATTGTAATTATTCATTGCTTGTCAAATGTTTATTATGTACAATAGGAATAATGTCTGAAGAATCGTTTGTAAAAGCTAAACCGTTATTAGTTTTTACTATATTTCGATATCCACCGTTATGATAATGAAGCATTTTGTGATGATTAGGACAAACAACAATCAAATTATTTAAACGGTCTAAAGTTCCTTCTTCATCATATTCCTCCGAAAGATTTTTGATGTGGTGTACTTCGACATATTTTGTTCCATCTTTTTTTTGAATGGTCATTTTTTGATTTTCTGTACAAAGTTGACATTCATATGAATAAAATTCTTTAAGCCTATTTATTAATAGATGATTTCTCTTTATTTTTTCATCTGAAGAAATCTTTTTTTCAATTTTCTCGTTTTCAACACTAAGAATTTTATTTATTTCTTCAGACAATTCAATTAAACTATTCCGTCCTTTAGAACGTGTATAACCTAATAATTGTATATAGTCATCTAAAGTCATATTATTTTGTTGTGCTATATTATACAGAGTTTGATATATTGGCTCTTGAGATGATATATATACAGTATTGGGATTTTCCACAATGTACTTTTTTAATTCGTTTTTATATTTTTCATTTTTTCGTTGAGAAACATAATTATAATCGTATTTTGATTTTTTATATCCATAATAATCAAGAAAATCTTCTAATGACATTCCGCAACGTGAGGCGTAATTGCGAATCCACTGATTTTCTGGTGATGAACTTAAATATACAAGTCCATCTATTGTATGTTCTTCCAAAAAATTGATTATTTTTGAATCTCTGTTGGTATCTCGCTCTGTTAAATATCCTTTAAAACCTAAAAAATTAGCATATTCTGCTGAGGACATTTTTCGGACACGAGATGCTTTAGTAAATAATTTTTTTGAAATTTGATTTAACGCAATGTGCGGTTCTTTTAAGATACTATCAGTCTCACTGATTTCAAGTACCTTATAATCAAATTCATTATATATATCCATATGTTCACCGTGAGCTAAAGTCTTTAAATCAAGAGATATGTCTTCGTCAAATAAACAATGTACAGAATCAGCATCATACCATATAAAACAAATTTTTCCAGTTAAATTATTTTTTATTAAATAGCATGTAGAAAGGTCAGCGGAAGTTTCGTTAAATATATGCTTTTTCAACATGTCCTCAAAGACTTGATGTAATTGTTCAGTTAAATGGTGTTCTATCCATGGATTATAATACTTAATTCCTTGATTTAAGATTTTATTTATATTTGCTTTCGTTTCCCATGTCATGTTGGATATTTCTTGATTAGTCATGCGATATTCATAATATAATTTCCTTATTGCTATAGGGTCAACTTCTGACACCATACCTTTGTAATTTTTGTCTTTTGCCATAATATAATTTGAGAAATTTTCCTTTCGTAGTTATATAAACATTGTAACATTAAAATCACTATTAAATTTTTTTATCCAATCAAAATAGAAAAAAACAGTTGCGTTCCTATGACCAACCGCTTTTTAGACATATATAATGAAAGTAAATTCTAAATCACTTCTGTAATAATTCTTGTTTTTTTTGGTTATATTCTTCTTCTGTTATGGCACCTATATCTAATAAATTTTTATACTTTAAAATCTCATCAGCAGGACTATAAGCAGAAGATGGAGAATGTTTTTTAGCAGAAGTGTTCTGTGAATATAATATTTCGTGTATTTTATTTGTAATAGCAGTGGCTGCACTTAATGAAACATTTACATTAAATACTTCTTTGATAGTATCGAATGTAATTGTTCCAGAAAGTATACCGGAACTTTTAGTTACATCATTAATGTTATCAAGATTGATAGATTGAACAACTTCACCTAACGCTTGTTGTTGTGAGAGAATCAAACGCTTATTAGTGATAGCATATGCAAAGTTATTGTCATGTTTTGATGCTGATTTATAATTATGTAATCCAATAAAAGACATTAAAACTCGTTCATCATTTTGTAATGCTTTTTGAATTAATAAAAAATGTTTAATGCTCCAATTTTTACTTAATCCCATTCCAAAGTTGTTGTCAATGCAGTATTGATACATTTCTTGAGCACCTTTTGAATTTTCTTTTTGCGTTGTCTTACATTTTTCGTTGACTCTTGCGACGAATTCTTCGTGTGTTTCATCTGGAAGTCTTGTTAATCCGTTAATACTAGTTAATGTTTTTTCGAGTTTTAATTCTTTTTTTTATTTCTTTTCTTCTTTATTTATTCCGAACATTTTAATTCTCCTTTTATACTGCTAATTTACATATTTATAGTATAGCAAAATAGTGATGAGGTTTGAAGAAAAATTTCTGTGAAAATGAATTATGAATTGGTGAACTAGGAGCAATATTGGAATGCAATATTGCAAATATTATGACACATTATCCAGACGATAATGTATTTTAGAGGAGATATGAAGTGATACATGAAAAAGATGACACCATGCTGAACGATTTCTCCTTTCTTGTTTTTTTACCACCCATGTTGTCAAAAGGTAGTCAAATGTAGTCAAAACTCAATCGAAGAAATGCTTATTTTACGGGGATTGTGAGGAGTTCCCACAGGGTTCGA
>CAKUXU010000119.1 GCA_934700635.1 uncultured Eubacteriales bacterium
TAAAGTAACATGAAACAAAAGTGAGTTTAGTTTAATTGTTTGAATACTTTTCATGAATTTTCTCCTTGTATTTTGTTGCGTCTGCGTATTTCCACCATTCATCGCAGAATTTAGAATAATTTTTATTCCAAGGCTTATTGCCCGTAAAATGCAGTACAGTAGGATCTTTTCTTCCTTCGTCCCAATCTTTTTCATTTGATGCCCATTTTGCATATTCACTTTCCTCATAAGAGTTTTCGAATCCTGCATGAGCTAAAGCTCCATATTTAAAAGGTAAAGTTAAAATGTGACCGTAACATACTTTGTTTAAAGCATCTTGATCTGGAAATTTAAAAGTCTTTTTTACATCATTTTCTTTTATAATTTCTTCAAAAACTTTACCTAAATTGTCATTTCGCATTTTTTCGAGATTCATTAAGAGCACACCTGAGCATATGTAACTATTAAGATTTGGAATACCCAATAATTTATAATGGTCACTGGTAGAGTTTATATAGCGGTTTATATCTCTGATTCCTCCAATATAATAATTCGACATGTCCAAATTGAACATTGAAGATAAATCCTTACGAACTATAGTATCACTGTCAAGATAAATGCACTTTTTCTCACCCTTTAATATTTCTGGTAAGTTTAATCTGTAATACATAGTCCTAGACCAAAATTTCACTTCAGAACTGTCGAATTGTCCACCCATATTAACTATATTGACATTGCAGTTTGAAAAGTTTTTTTCTATGCTTTTAATTATATTTTGGTCTTCTTCAGAGACTTCCGGAGCTATTAAAACCGTAAATTTACAAAATGTATTTTTGTTGCAATTTTCCATAAGTGACTCCATAGAAACTAAAGTCGGATACAGATAGTTTTCATCTGTGGAATAAGCAACACATACTTCGTTTTTTTGATTATTATTTTTCACTTTAGCCATAAAAATCTCGATCAATGCAAATGAAAATAAAGTAAAAACAGCGGCGGAAATAATGAGTGTTTTTTTGTTGTTTCTTAATATTATTGCAGTTATTCTCCTTTCTATTTGTTTATATATCGAAAATCACATCTATATTATAAACATAATATTATATTTGATGTCAATATTTTTTTGGTTATAGTAATTTCAAAGTCTTAAAAAAATTATAAGTCCCAGTTTTTGGGACTTATTTATAGTTATCAAACTACTTACCAAACAAATGATTTACTATTAAGCTTGTAAGCCAGTTCCTAGTTGAAATTTTAGCGGTTCTGCTTGGTAGGCTTGGCATATATTTCTCATTTCCCTTAAATCTTGAAATAAAGCTATATTCTTTATTTCCTTTTAAATTAGAGAAAACACCAGATGATTGCCATGTTTTACCGCCATCTATTGAAAATTCCAAAAGATTATTCTTGTTTTCAAATATTATTTCATGTCGAGTACGTCTTTTAGCTTTTGGTTTTTGCGGTATTAATAAATAATAGCTTTTTGTTGTTACTTTTTGCACACTACTTATTTCGGAAGCACATTTAAATTCTGTTTCTTTAAATCTGCATATTATGTTATAAGCAGTGTTTGGATTAAGATTTTTAAACTTAGGTGAATCTTGCCATGTTTCACCATTATCTATTGAAAATTCTAAAAGATCATTGTTTTTTTCTAGTGTTATTTCATGTCCTGTACGTTTTATAGCTTTTGGTTTCTCTGGTTTTGATGAGTAATAGTCTTTTGTGGATATTTCTTGTAAACTGCTTATTTTAGAAGCACATCTGAATTCTGTTTCTTTAAATCTACATATTATGTTATAAGCAGTGTTTGGATTAAGGTTTTCAAAATCAGGTGAATTTTGCCATGTTTTACCGCCATCTATTGAAAATTCCAAAATATCACTATAGTTTTTAATTTTAATTTTTATTGATTTACCCGATCTAATTATATTTTTAATTTTTAATTCTGGAGCGGTCTGAGGAGTCATATTTTTTAATAGTTTAATTTTTACTTTTCCGATTAATGATTCATAGTTTGGATTATCGGGAGTAAACTTTGCATTACATAAATTTTCACCTATTTTCTTAGGAACATCAATTAATTTAAATCTACCAGGTACATCTGATATACCTTTTAAATCCGTATCCTTCATATTTTCATTAAATTCAACAGATGTTTCTGGCCATTTTTCAATTTTCGGAGTTGCTTTTTCTACATTCATGTATACATCTACTTTATCTTGGCTATTGTAGAAATTTGTTTGAGCTTCATTTGCATCAAACCTTGCATGATAGTAATTTTTAAATACGGTAGGGGTTTCATTTTCATCTAAAAAATGCCATCCTTTAGGAAGCTTTATATCTTTAAGCTTTATGTTTTCATCGTAAGTTATATTCGGCAATGATAATGTGGGCTGCGCTTTATTAATAGTAATAAAAACGCTTTGATTGCTTTTATAAGTATTAGAATCTTCATCATGAACTGCCTGAAATTTAAATGTTCCTATGTTATCTATTTTACAGTCAGGATTTTCCCAATGCCATCCATAAGGAAGGGAAAAATCACTCAAACACAGATTTGGACTATAGTCTTTGCTTAATTGAGTATTAGAAAGTGTAGGTGTTGCTTTATTTATATTAACAGTAACAGGAATAACAACTTTTTCGTAGTTTGATTCATCATACGGTATAAAAACTGCACTAAAAGTTTGAAATCCTGCATTAGGTTCCATATTAGGATATAACCATTTTGTGTATCCTTCGACATTTGCACTAATTCCAGAAATTTTGGAACTGACTAAAGACTGTCCATAAGTGATACTTCCTCCAATAGGGTATGAATAAATTTTTGGAGTTGCTTTTTCTACATTTATTTTTACCTTTACATTATTAACATTTTTATATATTTTTGACCTGCAACGATCAGCATCGAAATATGCTTTATAGTATGTT
>CAKUXU010000120.1 GCA_934700635.1 uncultured Eubacteriales bacterium
GTATACAAGTGAATGTATAAACATGCCGATAAAACAATTATGCACTCTGCCTCAATTAAAATCTCTTTGAGAATTTTATTTAAATTTTTATTAGAAAACAAAGCTTTTTTATTTTTAGCAACTTTTTCTAATTTTATTCCTACAGCTTTATTACGTTTGTGAAGTTCTAAAAGACTTTTTATAATCTTTTTCCAACCATTAATGAGTTGTTTTTCGTCCTTAACAGCCGCTTTTTTATCTTTTTTATCAAGACTTTCATCATTTTTACTTTTAACCGGCCATTTCAATTTTCTTAGATCCTTATCAATTATTTCTTTTAAATCTTTTTGTTCTAAAGCTGAGTTACTTCTCTTTACGTAATTTTTTATGCTTTTCTTGGCATTTTTAGCAACATCTTCATCAATTTTACTTTTATTAACTAGTTTTTTAATTTCCTTATTCACTTTAGTTTCATAGTCAAGAACACTAATAATATTTTTAGCGATAGCATTTGAAGCCGAAGGAACAAAATTCTTTTTAAAGAAGCTTTTCTTCCTACCTATAACGTTTTCCTTCAAACAATCGATAACTCCTTGTTTGCTGTCTACTACAAATCCAGTCGGATTTTGTTTAACAGAAGAGCCTACATCAAGCATTCCCTTTCTAGCACTAAGAAGTTTTTCATAAATAGCATTTAATTGATCTTTTTTAAAGTCATCTTCATTGAGAGCATCTTTACTTTCTTTTACTTCTTTTACCAAGGTACTCTCTTGGTCATCTTCTGGATTTACATCATTTTCTATCTTAGACTCAACCGTACCTTCCGTTGTAGATGTCGTTTTGTCATTAGGCGGAATATTATCTTTAGGAGGGTCTTGCGGGGGATTTTGTGGAGGATTTTGCGGAGGATCTTTAGGAGGATCTTTTGGAGGATCTTTTGGAGGATCTTTTGGAGGATCTTTTGGAGGATTCTTCGGAACGGTTGTTCTTTTTTGTTGTTTATTTGATCCATCCAGTCCAAGATCCACTTTATTTTGCTCCTCAAAAGCACTAACTAAATCTTTGTCAATATTTTTTAAATCTATATTTTCTATTTTTATATCTTTATCAACTGATTGTAGGTTTTTAAGTTCAAGCTTCAGTACACTCAATCCGTCTTTACACTTATCAACCTTTCCTAAAAACTCTGCAAAACCTTTTGGTTTATATTGTTGATGTTCTAAGAGTTCTTTTATTGATTTTTTATTCTCAGCAGGTTTTTGTGAACTGTCCCCTATTTTTAATTCATTACAGAATTTTTCAATTTCTTCGTCAAGGCCTTTATTTACACTAGTGTTACTATAAAGATCTATTATTCTTTTCGCTGAATCCTTAATTTTTGTTTTTGATTGATCATCATTAATGCTATTAAACATACCTGAAAATTGGCCTGTTTGCAGATTAAAAACGTCGGTTACATCATCTTTACTTGGTATTTGTTTATATCTAATATCTGAAATTTTACTCTTAAGATCATTTAGAATTTTTTTAGCATGAGTAACATTTTCAATAATATCTTTATACGTAACATTATTTTTATCTTTGCATCCATTAGCAGAAGTTTCAATATCATTGATTTCTTTAATAACATTTTCAACTACATCGAAAAATTCCTTTTTCGCTCTTTCTGGCGAAACACCAAAACTCAACTCTCCGGTTTCTCCCCACTCCTCGTCTGAAACTTCAACATCACTATCAATATCTTTAAAAATGTTTTTATTTTTAACCTTGTTTACATGTCCCATAATTTTATCAATATCATTTATAGCGCTAATAAATTCTTTGTCTTTTGAGATCGCCGCCTGTGCCAAACCGTTGGCATCCCTAATATTTTTGTCACTTTTGAAAATATCATAGTGTTTTTTAAGATGTCCGAAGATAGCTCTTGTAGAGTCTATTTTTGTTTTTGCTGAAGACAATATCTTATCATATTGTTTAGTTTTAAGATAATCATCAAATTTACTTTCCTCTGATTTTAATTCATTGTCTAAGTCTTTAATAATGCCTTTCAAAACTTTAGAGTTTAGATCGATTATTGTTTCAGCTTCACTTGTATTTTTTTGAACATTTTTAACTTTAGATAGATAAGATGAAATTTCATTTAATTTCTCACTATATTCATAAATGATCTTATTTTCAACATATTTTTGGTGTGCAGGCCCACTTTTTTTATCAGAACTTATAGGTGTTTTGGCACTCATTTCACCTTCAGTTGCTAAAGGGCTTTTCTCAATATCTTCCTTAATTTTATTTAAATCAAGTGATTCTAGGTTACCAGCATTGATCATACCTGTGATTTCTTGCATTGATTTTAAAGAAATAATTTTTTTATCATCAATTACACCTTTAATATCTTTACTAACCATTCGCGCGGAAATAAGAGCAGAAATTTTGGTCGCTTCATTTTCAAAAAATTTTCTCTTGCTTTCATTTTCATCATTGGAACTAATTACTTTTCTGCGCTCGTCTCCTAATTGTTTCAAATATCCCTTTAGCTTGTCAGTACCTAAATTAGAAATTTCATCTTTTTTGAATTCAATTTCTTTATCTTTTGGATTTTGAAACACTATTTTATTCTTTACTAAGTCATCAATTTTTAATTCTTTAGCACCCGTGGAACCTTTAATAAGTTTGCTGTTTTTAAATTCTTTTACTTTTTCATCTTTTTCTATATCATCAATAAACTTATTAATGTCTATTCCACTACTGTAGAATTTTTGTACAATATTTTTTACACTTTTGAGATTTTGACTTTTTTCTATCTCATTAATTTTATTGAGACAAAAATTATTATCATTTTTCAAAGTCTCAAAATTCTCTAAAAAGCTCATAATTAATCACCCTTTCAAGAAGTTTGGGAACATTATAGTACAAGTAAAT
>CAKUXU010000121.1 GCA_934700635.1 uncultured Eubacteriales bacterium
TTATATGGTGGCTATTCATATGTATGAACGCAAACTTCTAAAATTTTTTCTTTTAAATTTTGAAAATCTGCTTCAACTAATTCTTTTTGATTGGGATTTCTGAGTAAAGAAGCAGGATGAATGGTGGGCATCATCCATATTTTTTTCTTTTTATAAAATATTCCATGTTGTTTAGTTATTTTTATTGAAGGGTCAATAAGTCTGGTAGCTGCTATTCTTCCCACGCAGACTATTATTTTTGGTTTTATGATTGCAATTTGATTTCTAAGCCAATCTATACAAGCTTCTTGCTCTTGAGGTAAGGGATCTCTGTTGGCTGGTGGTCTGCATTTAACCATATTTGCTATATATATGTTTTTTTCTCTTTCAAGATCTATTTCTTTTAACATTGAATCAAGTAATTTCCCAGATCTTCCGACAAAAGGAGATCCTAACAGATCTTCTTGTTCTCCAGGCCCCTCACCTATAAATACAACTTCGGCATTTTTATTTCCACATCCGAATACTGTATTGTTTCTCGTTTCGCAAAGAGAGCATTTAGTGCATTTTATACATTCTTCTTTTAATTCATTCCAGTTTGTGTACATAATTTTCTCCTAATTTTTAAACATTAAACCTAAACAAAGTAACGTCTCCGTCTTTCATTACGTATTCTTTTCCTTCTGATCGAACAAGCCCTTTTTCTTTTGCAACCGCTATACTTCCACATTTTATTAAATCTTCATATGCAGTTATTTCAGCACGGATAAATCCTTTTTCAAAATCAGAATGGATTTTTCCAGCTGCTTCAGGAGCTTTGGCTCCTTTTTTTATTGTCCATGCTCTTACTTCCGGTTTTCCGGCAGTTAGATACGAAATAAGCCCGAGAAGATCATAACAAGCTGATACAAGCCTATCAAGTCCGGATTTTTCAAGCCCTAAATCTTTTAAAAATACTGTTTTTTCTTCGTTGTTCATTTCTGAAATTTGAAATTCGAATTCTGCGCAAATAGGAAGAACTTTTGAATTTTCGGAATCAGCTATATTTTTTACTTCTTTATAAAAATGATTTTTTTCAATATTTTCTGAAAAATCTTTCTCAGAAAAATTTGCAGCATAAATTGTTGGTTTTGAGGTCAAAAGGTCAAGGGTTTTTAAGTAATTTTTTTCTTCTTCGGTATAATTTTCAGATTTTATCATTTTCCCTTTTGAAAGTATACCTTGAAGTTTTTGGCAAAATTCAAGTTCTTCTTCATATTTTTTGTCTGCTTTTAAAAGTTTTTGTATTTTTGAAATGTGCTTTTCTATTAATTCCATATCTGAAAAAATAAGTTCCATATTAATTATTTCTATGTCGTCTTTTGGACTTACCTTATTATTTACATGCATTATGTTTTCATCCTCGAAGCATCTTACCACATGTAAAACAGCGTCAACTTGTCTTATATTAGAAAGAAACTTATTTCCGAGTCCTTCTCCTTTTGATGCACCTTTCACAAGTCCTGCTATATCGACAAATTCTATTGTTGCTGGTGTTATTTTATCCGGATGATAAATTTCAGCTAATTTTTCAAGTCTTTCATCTGGAACGGCAACTATTCCTACATTTGGCTCGATAGTACAGAAAGGATAATTTGCACATTGAGCACCTGCATTTGTTATTGCATTAAACAAAGTACTTTTTCCTACATTTGGTAGACCTACTATTCCTATTTTCATTTTTTCCTCCTAAAGATATTTAATTATGCTTGTTATTATATGATAAAAGTTTAAGAAATTTTTATCAATAAGTATTTCAAAAACAGGAAAATAAATAAAAAAAACATAAAATGGAATAAAAATAGTTAATTTTAATAAAAAAATATTTACAAATAGCTGAAATATGTTATAATGAACATAAAATTGTTCTTTGATGTTCAATTATTCTATAAAAAGGGGGGTATAGTGTATTTTTATTTATTATGAATTTTAATGAAAAGGGGATGTTTTTATGAAATTAAAAAGACAAATTAAATTTTTATCCATTATATCAGGTGTGTTTGTTTGTTTTTCAAACAGTGCATTTGGTTTTGGATCAGAAAGTCATAGGTATATAACAAAATACAGTATAGAAAAACTTGGTGATATGTCTAAAAATTTACTTTCTGAACAAAAAATAAATGACAAAGAATTTTCAACAATAGGAAATATGAAAGATGAATATAAAAATGTGATAATTGATTATAGTCTCAAGCCAGATGAAGATGAAAATCAGGGTGGATATAAAAAACATTTTTATAATCCTGTAACTGAAAGAAATTTTCTTGGTGAAAAAGAAACAGCTTGTTTGAAATGTTTAGAGCATTACTCAAATGCAATTCACCATCATATTATGATGGACGGAAAAAAAGAATACGAAGAGCTCGGAAGAGCAATTCATTTTTTAGAAGACGCAAACACATGTGTTCATACAGGATATGTAAATCCGACTGACTCTGTAATAAAATTCCCATTGCATGTCAAATTTGAAAATAAATGTGATCTTATTAAAGAAACATGCAATGCTTGCGTACCATCAGAAAGCTTGGATTACTATAAATCTAATTCTCTTGAGGATATAATTAAATCTTCTGCAATTTTATCTATGGACAATTTTTATAGATTGGAAAACACAAATGAAGAAATGGAAGATTTAGCTTGTAATGCAATTTTAAATGCTCAAAAAAAAGTTGTTGGTTTGCTTTATAGATTTGCAAATGAAGTAAGTAATTAAAAAACATTAAGGAGGAATAATTTATGAAAAAAGGATTTTTACTTTTTACTGTGGGTCTAACGTGTTTATTTTCTTGCTTGGGTGCCAAAGCATCAAATCAAGAAATTGAAAAAAATCAATATGGAAATGAAGTCAGAAGAGGT
>CAKUXU010000122.1 GCA_934700635.1 uncultured Eubacteriales bacterium
TTCATTCAAACCGATGACTCTTCCTCTTTCTTCCTCCTCTCTATCTCTTTATTTATCTCCTCTTGTTCTATTGCTTTGCTTCATTTCCTTAAACGCTTCTCTCTTAATTAGTTTTTTATTCCTCCTAATTCTACTTGGGAGGAATTCATTTTATTTAAGATATTTTCAAAATTAACTCTTAAAATGAATATTTAATAATAAATTTAAGATATTTTGTATAAAAACTATTGACATTTATTTTTTGTTTATATATTATATACATGAAAAAATATACAAGGAGGACTTAGTAATGAAAAAAGAAGGTAGAAAAATGACATGGGCAATCGGATTGATTGCAGGTTTAGGAGTGCTTTCTATAGCATATGCAGCAATTTCTTCAACACTTCAAATTAAAGGTGATACTACAAAAATAAATGCTCGTGGTGTTGAATTTTTAGATACAAGTGATGGGTATGCAATAGGTGATGATACTGGTGCATCAACTGGAGGTGCAGCAACTGCTGCTATTACAGATAAAAGTAAATTTAATGTAGCACCAGCAAATGCCTTAGCAAAACTTGGAGACTGTACCGTAGGTACTTTAGTAGTTGCTGATAATATTGAGAGAGCAAGACAAAATGATAAGATGACAATTTCTGGAACAGAACTTTATGAATGGGGTTCGTATGTTGTTTATAAACTTGATCTTCAAAACCGTGCTTCAAACAATATGAAACTTACATCAGTACCGACTGTGGATATAACTACCAGTGATGCTGAAGGACAAACTACACTTAAAGATCGTATCGAAGTAAATCTTTATAGCAATAAAGAGTGCACAACACCGCTTGCAGCATGGCAAGACGGAGACGCAACAACAGGCAATGACAAAGGAAACTGGCTTGCAAAAGCCACAACAGCTGACGCAGGTGGATCGAATACAGATGGAGGTACAACATCTTGGTATGTAAAAGTTCACTATAAACAATACAGCAAGGATGCATCACCGGAATGGAAGCTAGAAAACGGAACCTTCACCTTCACAGTTGTACCTGTATGGGAAGCAGCTTAATTGAATAAGAAGATTTTTTATGTATAGGGTAAATAGATTGAATAAGTATAAAAACATTTTAATTTTAATTGAATGTCTACTTGCAAGCATGTTAATTGTGGACAGCTTTATAAGAGATATAGTATCCATAAACTTTTTGACATGTGTTATAGCATTGCTCTTTTTGATCTTAGTCGCCCTTATGAAATTAGAGCCCGATAACAGACGATATGTTAGTGATGCGATAGAAACAATAACAATAATAGTTGCTTCTTATTATATACTCATATATCTTTTTGGTCTGATATCGGGTTTTTACACAAATTCAAACAACTTTACGCCCAAAGGAATAATAACAAATGTTTTTAAGTTTGGAGCGTATATAGTATTTTGTGAAATGTTCAGATACATGGTCGCGACAAAAGAACCTAAAAGTAAAATTAGTTTAACTTTACTTGTGATTATTTTGAGCTTGTGCGATGTATCTGACTTAATTTATAAGTGCAATTTTAATGATATAAGTGATACTATAGCTCTTATTGGATTTTCGGTTGTCCCAAGTGTAATTAAAAATGCGGCTTTAACTTATATAGCTTTGAAGGTAGGCTTTAAACCGACAATTTTTTACAGGTTTTTTATGGAGCTTCCAGAATATTTTTTACCAATTTTCCCAAATACAGGTGAATACGTCCAAACTATACTCAATATAACTATTCCTATATGTGTTTTTGCTTATTTCTGGAAAAAATTCAGTCCGCGAAAATCCGTTACTTTTGAGGATCCTAAAATAAAAACAATAAAATTAAGCATACAAATATCGCTTATTGTAATTATTAGTGTATTTGTTGCACTAATAAGTGGATTTTTTAAGTATCAACTTTTGGCTGTCGGTTCGGAGTCCATGACGCCAACAATTTTAAAAGGTGATGCTGTGATGATTAAGAAATTAAATTCAGAAGAACTCCGAAAACTTTCTATTGGTGATATTCTTGCTTTTAGAAAGTCTAATATAGTTTTGGTTCATAGAATAAGGAAGATTATAGACTCTAAAGGAGAACTATTTTTTAGGACCAAAGGAGATTTTAATAATTTTGAAGATAATTTTATAACTAAAGAGGAAGATGCAATAGGAATTGTTCTTTTTAAAGTTCATCAAATAGGTGCACCTACTGTATGGCTTAAAGAGCTTGCAAATTTCTAGCTAAGTAAGAAGGTGAAATAATTTTGAAAAAAATAAAGAAAGGGTATAATATTTGTTTCTTTGTCTTTTTTGTCGTTTTATAGTGCAGCTACTTTTAAAATAGAACAAAAATTGTCTTATAGCGAAGAAGGTAATTTGAATTACAAAGTATATTTAAAGTCAAATGATGATTTCAATGCTACTTATTTAGGGGAAGACAGAAAGTATATAGCCAGTCTTATAGACCATATAGACATTGAATATAATTATAAATTCAAAGGCGATAAACCTATGGATTATACTCTTAATTATTATATACTTGCAAAAACCGCCGTTAAAGATAATAGTGATGAAAGTAAATTAATTTATGAAAATGATAAATATCTGCTTGAAAGTCAAAAAAGGGAGTTTATCGGGCAAGAGGAAGCAAGCTTGTCTGAAACAGTTAGTATTAGCTATGATGAATGTAATAGAATTGTAAATGATTTTAATACTAAATATGCTCTTTCTGGCATGAAAAATAATGTTGAAATTTCACTTTTTGTAGAGCTTCAAGGAACAAGTGATTATTTTGAATTTCCTATAAATGATAAGAGTGAAATCAGTTTAAATGTTCCTC
>CAKUXU010000123.1 GCA_934700635.1 uncultured Eubacteriales bacterium
CTCTCTTCCTTTCCCTGAAAAGTGGTTTGAAAATGTATCTAAGCTTTATGAAAATGATTTGAGTTTTGAAAAGAATGTTTGGGTAAAATCTATTTTTGAAAGTTTAAAAGATTCTTTGAATTTTGCATCGTCACTTTTGAAAGATTCCATTGAAATAATAAATAGGTTTGAAGATCTAAAAAAAGCTTATCTTAATACTTTTGAAGAAGATTTAAGTAATATAGAAGACTTAATAAAAAGTTTTGATTCTTTTTCGTGGGAAAAATTAAGAGGAAAGTTTAATGAATTTTCATTTTCAAGATTAAAACCGTTTAGAACCGAAAATTTAGAAGGTTACAAAAATAAAGTAGTAACAAAAAGAGATTACGCAAAAAAAATCATTTCCGATATAAAAAATAAATATTTTATTTTTACAGAAGAAAGAACCAGAGAAGATTTAAAATATATAATTCGTTTATCTGAAATGCTTTTTAAAGTATCTTTTTATTTTAGAAATGAAATTTGGTCACTTAAAATACTCAAAAACACTCTTGAATTCAGTGATTTAGAAAGACTTACCATAAAACTTCTTTCCAAGGATGGAAATTCACTTAAAAAAAGCATGTTAGCCGAAGAAATTTCTAAAAAGTATGAAGAAGTAATGGTTGATGAATACCAAGATATAAATGAAGTACAAAATGTGATTTTTAAACTTATAACTAAAAATGAAGAAAATTTATTTATGGTTGGCGATGTTAAGCAAAGTATATATAAATTCAGGCAGTCAAGACCGGATATATTTTTGTCTAAGAAAGAAAAATATGATATCTATGAAGAAAATTCTCCTAAATATCCTTCAAAAATAATACTTGATAAAAATTTTAGAAGCAAGAAATCCATAATTGAAAGTGTTAATATGATTTTTAAAAGCTTGATGTCCAAAGAAGTAGGGGAAATGGAATACGGCGAAGAAGAAAAACTTTCTTATGCAGCAGATTATTCAGAAAGTGAAGAAAACAGTGTTTCTTTTAAGATTGTAAGTCTAAAGGAATCAGATGAGAGTGATATTATCGAAGCCCGAGAAATAGCCAAAACTATTTTAAAAATGATTTCCGAAGGGTATAAGGTTAAGCAGGGAAACGTTTATAGAAATGTTACTTACAGTGATTTTTGTGTTTTATTAAGAAGCTCAAATTCTCATGCACATATCTATTCAAGGGAGTTAAATTTATGTTGTGTTCCTTCTTTTTCGGAAACTAACGATGAATTTTTAGGAACTTCCGAAATTTCTTCAATGATTTCTCTTTTGAAAGTTATAGATAATCCAATAGATGATGTTTCTATTGTTGCTTGTATGGTTAGTCCTATTTTTAGTTTCAGTATAGAAAAATTAGGTACTTTAAGATATGAAAATAAAGAAAAGCCGTTTTATTTTTTACTTAAGGATCAATATGAAAAATCTGAGGATATAAAAAATTTTTTAGATAAAATCGAAACATATAGAAGAGTTGGTGGAACACTTTCTTGCGCTGAGTTAATTGATTATATATACCAAGATACAGAATACCCTTATATTTTACTTGCGGCTTCTGGAGGAAACTTAAAAAAGTCAAATTTATTTTTATTAAGAGATTATGCAAAAAAATTTTATGATGATTTTTCTGGAGGGTTAAGCGGATTCATTAAATTTATAGATGGAATTAAAAAGAGAAATTGCGATTTACCTTCAGCTTCTGTTTCTTCCGAGGTTGAAAATACTGTTAAAGTTATGAGTATTCACAAATCAAAAGGACTTGAATTTCCGATTTGTATTTTAGCGGGATGTCAAAGAAAATTTGTAACAGACAACGAAAACATAGTTTTCCACCCTGACTTGGGAGTAGCTTTTAAATCCAAAAGCAGTGACGGACTCATAGAGTATGATAATTTAATTTTTAGATCATTAAACCTGAAAAATAAAAATGAAGGTATTTCTGAGGAAATGAGAATTTTGTATGTTGCACTCACTCGTGCAAAACAAAAACTTGTAGTATTTTCTGCAGTTAAAGATTTAAAAAAAATAAAAGATAAATGCATTTTTATGGATAGCTTTAAATCTGTTCCAAAGTATCTTGTTAAAGCAGCAGATTGCTTTCTTGATTGGTTTATAATATGCATTTGTTTTAGTCCTTTGAAGTACAAACTTTTTGAAGTTTTAGGAATTGAATTTTTAGATAAAAAACCAGAAATAAAAGAAGAACTCAATTGGGAAATAGAAGTAATTGAAAGTAAAACCGAAGCTGAAATTCCTGACAATGAATACGATGTTTCAATTTTGCCAAAGGACAATTTTTCGGATTCAGATGTGGAAGAAATAAGAAAAAAAACATCATTTGAATACCCTTTTAAACATTTATTTGAAACGCCGATAAAAATAGCAGCTTCAAAACTTTCGAGTAGCGGGGAATGGAAGGAATATTTTGCTTCATCGAAACCGAAATTTATGTCTTTTTCTAATGCTTCATCAGCCGAAAGAGGTACTGTAATGCATAAATTTATGTGTTTTGCTGATTTTAAAAAAGCATACGAAAATTTAGATGCTGAAATTGAAAGCTTAGTAAAAAGAGGCCTCATATCTTATGAGGAATTTAAACTTTTAAATTTAGAATCAATAAAAAATTTTTTAAATTCGGATCTATACCAAAGAATTTTGAAAAGTCCTAAAGTTCTACGAGAACATAGATTTTCTATTAATATGCCAATAAAAAATACTCCTTTTTACAACAAGAACGACGAAGGATCCATAGT
>CAKUXU010000124.1 GCA_934700635.1 uncultured Eubacteriales bacterium
GTTATGTAGATATCTTTGATGATTTTTATACAAACACGGTTGCGTTAGGGATGCTTGGAGATGCACCACTTTTAACATTTCTAAGAGAACATTTACAGATTAAGATTATCAGATTCTGTCTTGATAATGATACTCCGGGAAGAAGAACAACACTTGAATTCATGGAGAAATACAAAAGACTTGGATATGAGGTGATAAACAGTCCTGCTCCGGGAAGTGTCAAAGATTACAATGAATGGCTTATTAGTGAACACAAGAAGAATAAAAAGCAGGTTACGGAAACGATTGTCAGCAGTAATTCAAGAGCAGCAAGGTGAAAAATGCTGTTAACAAAATCTGCAAGCAATTTAAAAAATGTTAGCAAAAAGTGTAAACAAAAGCAGAATTGTTAACAAAAACTGTTAGCAGTTAAAGCTGGCATTAATTTTGAAAAAATGAAGTGCTAACAAAATCTGCATACAATTTTAAGATTGTTAGCAAAAAGTGCAAACAAAATGAACAAATACCAATGTTTAATGGATGTTCTATAAATGAGTTAGTGTTTATTTATGGATTTTCACAGATACCAAAAGGATTTGATCATCTGTTTGCTGATTATATTTGGTTATTATCATCAAGAATGGTGACTAATGGAGAATATGATAGATATTTGTTAAGACCTATCCCACCATTATTTCAATTATTATGTGACAGATTACAACTAGATGCAATCGGAGAATTATTAGTTGGATTTTCATTGGTAATGATTTCAGTAACTAACTGTAATGTAATAATAACGCCTTTATCTATAGTGTTATTTATTATCTCAATTATTGCTGGTTCAATCATCTATACATTTGTAAAATTGTTTTTGCGTCATTAGCATTTTGGATAACAAATAGTGCTCCAATATTGCAACTTGGATATGAAATATCTAATTTTACAAAATATCCAGTTACTATATATCCAAGTTCAATCAGGAGTATCTCTTCATTTATACTATCTTTTGCATTTGCATCTTTTTTTCCAGCATCATTTTTTATTAGAGATGTGTCTATACTTAGTACAATATTGCTTGAAGTAGGTGTTGCAACAATTGCATTTTTTATTTCTTATACAGTGTTTTGTAAAGGTATAAAAGTATATAATAGTGTTGGAAATTAATATTGTATAAGTATCTTTAACACAAATCTATTAAAATAATGTTAATATTGTAGCAGATTGATTGTAAATTACTTGCTATAGAACGTTTACGATTGATTTTTTATCTATTTTATTATGAAGTGTTTAGAAAGTAAGATTTACAAGAATTTTGATTTTTTTATAGATAACGATTCATTTTCAGATTTCTGTGATTAATTGAAAAAGAAAATTTGAATTGAAATAATTGAGAAAAAATTGTACAATGAACGAAGGATAATAGATGATTATCCTTTAAAAAAGTCAAAAAATGTCTTACACATAAAAATATATAAGGAAAATATAATGAAAACTTCAGAATTATTTGATTTTCAATTTGTAGATCGAAATAAAGAGCAAAAAGTATTAAATAATTTCTTTCAAAATAGAACAGAGCAGACACTTTGGATTAAAGGTAATAGTGGTTTAGGAAAAACTACTTTTTTCAATTTTGTTTATAGTAATTGGAGAAATTATTGTTTATGTTATGTTAACATAAACTGTGATAGCACTGCCTCGGATATTTTGCAGGATTTTATCCTTGAATTACAAAAAAATAGTGATATTGATTTTATATCTATGGTAAAGAAAAAATATAAAAGACTCTATAATACGGTTTATAAAAACAGTAAAGAAGTTACAAGTGAATTGTTTCCAAACATTAGCAATATTGTATCGGTAATTTTAGATGTTACTTACACCATAGTTACGCTATATGATAACCAAGTAAGTCCTCAAGAGATGCTCGACGAATATATACGTACAATTCTAACTGATCGGAAAATTTGTATTTGCATTGATAATTTTTCTCGTTGCAATATAGAAACAGCAGAACTTTTCTTTCGATTTTTTAAAAACTTTTATTCAGAAGAAAATTTTCGAAGTTGTATTATTACAACATCTGAGGATATAAGCGAAGATTTGCATTATGCGATCTACCACAATTTGCCTTGTAAAGAAATAAAAATCGAAAATTTAGATAATTACATCTATTTTTCTGAAATTTTAAATCCAATATTTGAACTAAAAAACTTTGACCCTGCTGATATAGAATACCTTTTTAAAAAGTGCAATGGAAGTCCCAAAAAACTCTCTACAATAATTTCTAAACTATTAGAAAAAAATGGGATAAGTATTTATGAGAATTCAAAAGCAGAGATAGATAGAAAAAAACTGTTTTCAATTTTGCAATCTGAATATATTCAATTTACTGAAGATGATTTTACCTCAGCACAGAAATGGATTATTTTTTCGTATTTATGCTTAAACGAAAGAGTCAAAGTTGATTTACTAGAAGAATTATCTTTATTTATTGCAAAAAAAATATATTTGTACAGAGCATATAATATTCCCAAATTTACTCAAGAATTAGAGGGATTAATTGATAATAAAATTTTACTGTATAATTCGGATGACACGATTTCTACACGACATGATATTGATTATAGAGAATTGATGAATATTTTTGACGATTCAGAGTTTAAACCGATTTTTTCACAATATGCATATGAATTTTTGAAATATAAAACTAACATTTCAGAACGCCAGCAACTACTTTGCAAGCTTGCACGCAATGCATCAAT
>CAKUXU010000125.1 GCA_934700635.1 uncultured Eubacteriales bacterium
TGTTGACTGTAATTTCATACTATCAAACACATAGCTGGTCGATATTTACTATAAAATTTGTGTGCCTATCTTTTTTTGATTTATAATTTTGTATTTAAAAATATGATGTAGCAAAACTATTTATTAAAAAAATTTGGACTTTACTCTATTATTTTAACTTTAAAATTAGAACGGTTTATTAACATTATAAGATATATTGATTTTACATTAAAAAGTCCTTAATACTCTGAATGTATTTTGCAAATTTTACTATAATTTACAGTCTATGCTTTAAATTGTAAACCATTAAATTTAAAAAATCAATAAAAAACTCTAATTTTTGCCTGATATATGAAATTTTTGTTTAATAATATGATTAATAATATAATATGTATATAAAATTTATAGTATATATCTAATTGAATACCTTTAATAGCAAATAAATTTATTTTTTAAGCATCAACAATAGGTATGTATGAGTAGATAAGAAAATATACTTTTAAATGATTAGCATAAGCTACATGTGTGATAAATGAAATCGCAGTGGAAGAAGAATTTAAAGATAAAAAATGCAACATTGGTTATTACAAAAATTTATGCTTAAAAACAATTTCAGACTACATGAAATGAAAGGAATAGCAAAATGTACTATATCTATAGCCGAAAATCTAAGTATACAGGTAAAGGTGAATCGATTGAAAACCAAGTGGAAATGTGTAAAGAATATCTTTATTCTCGTATTAAGAATATAAATGAAAATGATATTATTGTTTATGAAGATGAAGGATTTTCTGCAAAAAATTTAGAAAGACCAATGTTCAAAAAAATGATGGCGGATTCTAAAAATCAAAAAGTTGATTATATAGTCTGTTATAGACTTGATAGAATAAGTAGAAATGTAAGTGATTTCTCTTTACTTATAACTGAATTAAACTATCGTAATGTTTCTTTTGTGTCAATAAAAGAACAATTTGATACATCAACACCTATGGGCAGGGCTATGATGTATATAGCATCTGTATTTGCGCAACTTGAAAGAGAAACAATTGCCGAACGAATACGAGATAATATGATTATGTTAGCAAGAACTGGCAGATGGCTTGGAGGAACTACTCCCACTGGATATAAATCCGAAAAACTTAAGCAAATTTTAGATAATGGAAAATCTAAGCAAATGTTTAAACTTAAAATTATTTCTGATGAAGCGGAGCTAGTAAAGTTTATATACAAGAAATTCTTAGAAACAAATTCTCTTACAAAAGTAGAAACTTATCTTATTCAGAATAATGTTAAAACTAAAAACGGAAGGTCTTTTAGTCGTTTTACAATAAAAAATATTTTGGAAAATCCGGTATATATGATAGCTGATGAAAACGCTTTTAAGTTTTTCTTGGATAAGGGAGTGGTATTTGCAGATAAAGATGATCTAAAGAAAAAATTTAATGGTAAATATGGAGTTATGTCTTACAATAAAACACTTCAAATAGACGGAAAAATTCACCAAACAAGAGACATAAAAGATTGGATTATTTCTGTAGGAAAACATGAAGGTTTGATTTCTTCGTTGGATTGGATTGATGTTCAGAAAAAATTAGCTCAAAACTCTTTAAAATCATATCGCAAGCCAAAAAGCAATGTTGCACTCCTATCAGGTCTATTGTTTTGTGGTAGTTGTGGATATTATATGCGTCCTAAATTAAGCAAGAGAAAAAATTCTTATGGCGAGTATATTTACAGCTATCTTTGTGAATTAAAAGAAAAAAGCAGATGTCATAATTGCCAAATAAAAAACCTAAATGGTAATGTTCTCGACAAGGCAGTATGTAAAGAAATAAAAAAGTTTACACTGAATAATTCCGAATTTTTAATACAGATTAATAAAGCAAAAAAAGAGATTTCTATGCAAAATGAAAATTACGTATATGAAATTTCAAAGATAGATAAGTCAATTTTAAAAGTTGAAAATGAAATATTATCACTTGTTAGAACTCTTGCCAGTACTTTAAATACTCCTTCTCAAAAATATATAACAGATAATATAAATGATCTTGATGATGAAAAAAATCGATTGCTTCAAAGAAAAAAAGAGTTTGAAAATTTACTTAGAAGTCAAGATTTATCACAAGTGGATTTTAATAGCTTAAAAAGCAATTCTCTAGTATTTAGTAAAACTTTTGATGAAATGGACATTGATAAAAAAAGAGAAGTACTAAGAACTCTTATAAGTAAAGTTGTTTGGGATGGAGAAAATATTCATATATATTTATTTGGCTCAAACGGCGAAAAATCTTTTTCAAGTACAACGGATATTTTGGAGACAAAATGTGAGAATAGCGAATGAAATACTAATGCATTTTAGAAATTTAGCAAAAGCTTCTCTTGATGTCTCAATGGATGAACCTATCGAAACAGATAAAAATGGAAATGCTTTGACTCTTATCGATACAATTGCCAGTGATAAATCTATAGCGGATGAAATTGATCTGAAACTTGACATTCAAAAACTGAGCAGTCATATTTCTAAACTTCTTGCACCTAGAGAACGTTTAATTATATCTTTAAGATATGGTCTTGGAGGAATAAAGCCTCTTCCTCAACGGGAAGTTGCAAAAAAACTTAAAATTTCGAGATCTTATGTTTCAAGACTCGAAAAAAAATCTATTAATATTTTGAAGCAGTCTTTAAAAAAACAAATGTAAAAATTTCATACCGAAAGTATAAGCT
>CAKUXU010000126.1 GCA_934700635.1 uncultured Eubacteriales bacterium
CATTAGAAGGCCATGAACATGATAAACAAAAAAGTGAAAAACCTATTGGATTTGAAAAGATGAAAAAACTTGCAGCGCAACTTTCAAAAGACTTTCCATTTGTAAGAGTTGATTTGTATGATGTAGAGGGAAAAGTATATTTTTCGGAATTAACATTTATTCCAACAGGGGGAAATATGAAACTTACACCTGCAAGTGTCTTAAATGAATGGGGAAATAAGTTGAAGCTATAATTAATTAAGAAAGAAAAGGTGCCATGAAAGTATTATTGAGTGAAAGAAATTTTAAAGGTCATAGAAAAACGTACATGGAGTGGTTGGCAAAGATTCACGATGTGGATTTTTATATGCTTGCACCAGAGAACTTTGGAATTAAAAGTGATCACTATTTTAAATATGAACCTACCAAAGAAGCCAAAAGTTTTAAGGTCTATTTAAAATGGATTCAGCAAATGAAAAAAATTGCCAGGGAAAATAAAATAGATGTGATTCATATTCTTGATGGTGATTCAATAATGCGATGGTTCGGTTATGGATTTGGTTCCATAAAGGTAAAAAAAATCATTATAACTTATCATCATTTTTTTCCTGGAAATGCGAGAAAATTTAGCTATTGGCTAATGTGCCATAATAAAAATAGATTATGTGTTGCACATACGGCGTCTGTTGAACAGTCATTAAAAAAATGCGGATTAAAAAATGTGCTCCGTAATGAATATCCAGCATTTAATTTTGAAAGCATTGAGTCTAGAAACTCAGTGTTTTGCAAGGAAAAGTATAAAGTACCGATTGATGTTCCTGTTATAGGGATTATAGGCGGATTGGACACATATAAAAATATAATTCCTTTTTTAAACATGATGAGTAAGGTGAATAGGAAATTCCACATCTTGATTTGCGGAAAGGAAAGCGGAGTTACACGAGAGCAAATAAAGAAAACAGTGCAATCTTATTCCAACAAGGTTACGCTACATATAGGTTTTCTTAGTGATCAGGAATATGAAGAGGCGATAGTGGCAAGTGATATAATTTTCTGCATTTATGGTCATGAATTTGATGGAGCGAGTGGTCCTTTAACAGACGGAGTATGTGCAGGAAAATTGATTCTTGCTTGTAAGCATGGATCTTTAGGAGAGATTGTTTCACAAAATCTTCTTGGAATTACAGCTGAATGCGATGATGAAAACGATATGTTGGATAAAACAGAGTTGGCATTGAGTAGAGCCAAAGATTTTAAATATGGAGTACAGGCACAAAATTATCGAAAAAAGTTAAAGCCCCTTATTTTTCAAGAGGGATATAAAAAAATATATAATTAGGGAACTAATTTTATAAGCTAAAAGTGAAAAATTAATGGCTTTTATTGTTTTGTTGAGTAAATTTGTAGAACGGTAGAAATACAAGGAGATATTTATGAATATAATTAATGGAAATGAATTGAAAATTGATGAAAAAAAAGCCAAAGTGGTTGCGTTCTATTTGCCACAGTACCATTGCATCCCAGAAAATGATAAATGGTGGGGAAAAGGTTTTACAGAATGGACAAATACCAAAAAAGCCAAGCCACTATTTGAGGGGCATTATCAGCCCAAAACGCCAATGGATGAAAATTATTATAACTTATTGGATCCATCGGTAATGGAAGAACAAGCTAAACTTGCAAAAGAAAAAGGTATATATGGTTTTTGCTATTATCATTATTGGTTTAAAAACGGAAAAAAACTTTTGGAAAAGCCTATTGAAGCAATGCTCAAAAACAAAGAAGTTGATATTCCATTTTGCTTATGTTGGGCAAATGAAAATTGGTCGAAGCGTTGGGATGGGGGAAGAAATGAAATTATCATGGCGCAAGACTATGGAGATGAAAAAGAATGGGAATCACATTTTTTATATTTATTAGAGTTTTTTAATGATCCAAGATATATAAAAATTGATAATAAACCCGCATTTGTAATATATAAACCTCAACTTATTCCTAAAGTTTTTCGAATGATGAATTATTTTAAAAAAAGAGCACTTGAGTCTGGACTAAACGGAATAACATTTCTGTGTCAACATCCTTCTTGGATTTTGGATAAAAAATATAATCCTAACTATTTTGATTATATTATTAAGTTTGAACCATTTTTTACGTATACAACACTTAATCGGGAATTAGATTTGAAACGATATACATTAAAAAATCGGATTTGGAATTTGATAAATGAAAGTACTATACTTTTGAAAGGATTGGAAGTTTTAAAAAGTATTCGAGACAAGATTGAAAAAAGCATAACTAATGATGATTCGGTTCTTAAGATTAAGGATTATGATGAATATTGGAATTATATTTTGGATAATTATATATCGAGTGAAAATCTAATCCGTGGGGCTTTTACTGATTGGGATAATACAGCCAGAAAAGTTAATGGAATGGTATTTAAAGGAGCTTCTCCAGAAAAATTCGGAAAATATTTTCAGAAGTTAGTTGATACAAATAAAAGTAAAGACTCTTTGATTTTTATAAATGCATGGAATGAATGGGCGGAGGGCGCTTATTTAGAACCAGATGAAAAATATGGTTATTCTTATTTGAATGAAGTTGCAAAGGCAGTTGAAGTAAAAAAATAAAAATTAATTAGAGTTATAAAATAGAAAGGTAAAAAAGATGCTACTAATAGTAACAGCATGTGTGAATCC
>CAKUXU010000127.1 GCA_934700635.1 uncultured Eubacteriales bacterium
TCCCAATGGTATTGATATACCGGCTACTGTTAAAACAGAGTTTTCTACAGATGGAATAAAATGTGTTTCGATAGGAAGAATTGAACCCTATCAAAAAGGGTTGGATTTATTGATTAAAGCTTGTTCTTTAATTAAGGATGAACTTTACAAAACAAACTGCATTATTACAATTTGTGGTCCGGATAGAGAAGGAAAATTAGAAATATTGAAAGAAATGGTCGCTGAAAAGAATTTACAAGAAATTGTATTGTTTCATGATGCCGTATATGGAAAAGAAAAAGAAAAGATGCTCCTTGGTAGTGATGTGTTTGTAATGCCCTCTCGCTTTGAAGGACATCCTATGGCATTGATAGAGGCTCTTTCTTATGGTTTACCAGTTGTAGCAACAACAGGTTCAAATATGAGAAAAGATATTGATGAATATAAAGCTGGATGGACTGCTGATTGTAATGCAAAAAGTATAGCTTATGCGTTAATGAAAATGATTAAAAAATTTCAAAGTATAAAAAAATATAGCAAAAGTTCTATAGAATTATCAAAACAATATTCTTGGAAGTTAATTGCAAAGTTGCAGAAAGAAAAACTTCATTCCATTCTTAATCGTGATAAGGAAAAATAAATGTACGTTGTAGGAAGATTACTAAGCTTAATTATCTATGCAATTGTTTTAGTGGCTGTTTGCTTTATTATCACAAACAGCCAAAACAAAAAAAAGATAAATCGTGTATTAATTCTATATATAATTATTCTTGGAATTATGGGATATTTCTTTATTCCACATACAGGAGCTGATTTATATAGATTGCTTAATACGATGAAATATTATTCTAATGGAGATTGGAGTGTCATTAAGAATAGAATATTAAAAACTTCTACTCCAGGCACTGGATTATATTTCTGTTTGGTTGGAAAATTGAATAATGATCATTTGCTGCCAGCTATATCTGCAATTATTACTTTTTCGTTTTGTTTTTATATATTGAAAAGCGAATCAGATGACCCTGATACAAAACCAATGTATATAGCATTGGCTTTGTTTGCATTTATGTCACGCGGACTGATGATGCAGATAATAAGTAATATTAGAACCATTATGGCTTTGTCAATATGTGCTGTGTGCGTATATATGGAATTTTATAAAAATAAAAAAATGATTTCAGTTCTTCCTATATATATTCTGGCTGCTTCACTTCATGTAATGGGACAAGTGGTTTTTTTATATAGAATAGTTTTTTTGATAATGGAAAAAACTAGAAGTCCAATACAGATTATTTTTAGACTAGTATGTACAGGATTTTTATGCAGTATTGTTTGGATTTATGGTCAGAAATATTTATCATCACTATTTGAAAAAGGTGATTTTTATGCTACAAGTGCTACTACAGGAAATGGCTATGATTATATTTGGGAACGAATATTATCTGTTATGTCTCTACTGCTGCTAATCTATTATTTAACAAAGCTTTTCAAATATAAAAAAATGAATGCTTGTGATAACTCAAATAATGAATCTGTTTTAAATTTAGTTAGATATATATATCCATTACTATTTATTGATGTAATTGCATTTTTTATTGAATTCAATTTTTTTCAGAGATTGAGTTGGTATATTTCTATATTAACGATTCCTTTAATGATTTCAGTTTTTAAATTAACAGGTGGCGAGAAAGAAGAGAAAATTCTAAAAGAAAATACAATTGTGTACTGTACATTAATGCTTGCTTTAGCTTGTGCCAGAGGAGATTTGTGCAGTTTGAAATTTTTTGAATTGTGAGGAAAATATGAATAAGCGTTCTTTGTTAAAATTTGTTCCAGATAAGATCTATTTGAGTTTGATGTATTATTATCATTTTCATAGAATTCCAACTTGGAATAATCCACAAACATTTAATGAAAAATTACAATGGTTGAAGTTGTATGATAGAAAGCCTGTTTATACAATTATGGTTGATAAAATCGAAGCTAAAAGATTTGTTGCTGATAAAATAGGGGAAGAGTATATCATTCCAACATTAGCGGTATATGATTCTGCTGAAAATATTGATATTAATAAACTTCCAGATCAATTTGTTTTGAAGTGTAATCATGATTCAAAAAGTGTTTGTGTTTGTAAAGATAAAAAGTGTTTTGATATTGAAAAGGCAAAAAATTTTTTAGGGCCGAGATTAAAAGCGAATGGATACTGGTATGGTCGAGAATGGCCATATAAGAATGTTGTCCCTAGAATCTTTGCTGAAAAGTACATGGAAGATGCAAAAGTCAGAGAATTAAGAGACTATAAAATTTATACGTTCAATGGCAAAGCTAAATTTTGTATGATAAACACAGATAGAGGTACAAATACAAGAGCCGATTATTTTGATGAATCATATAATTGGCTTGATTTTACATGGGGCTATCCTCATGCAGATGTCAAACCAGAGAAACCGGCAAATTACGAGAAAATGTTTGAACTTGCAGAAAAACTTGCAAAGGGGACTGCAACATTAAGAGTTGACTTTTACGAAGTAAATGGACAGATTTATTTTGGAGAGTTGACGTTTTTTGATGCAAGTGGTTTTGATAAAATAATTCCGGAAAGTTATGATTTGAAATTTGGCGAGTGGACAAAACTTCCCGATAAGAAAGGATAAGTCAATATAATGGCTGGGAG
>CAKUXU010000128.1 GCA_934700635.1 uncultured Eubacteriales bacterium
CTGTAAATGTCTTTGCTAAATCTGGAGTAATTGCACACATAAAAGGAACTAGTAAAATAGAAAAAATGGAAGATTGCACTCTGTCTCTAGTTCATGGACATGTTGGACAACAATGTGATGATAGTAAAGCAATATTAGATAAAATATATGTTTTTGCTTTTAGTAATACAAGTGCTGAAAAATTAAAAAAAGATGTGGATAAGGCTTACAATCTATTAGAAATATCAGATGCCAATGGACGTGATATGATTTATGATAGAATTGATACAAATAAAATCTTAAAATGGTGGGAGATGCATTGACTTTGTCAAAAATAGGTATTATAACTTTTCATTCTGCTTATAATTATGGATCAGTATTACAGGCTTTTGCAACACAAACTTTCATAAAAAAATTAGGGTCTGAAAATGAAATTATTAACTATCGATTGGATGAACAGAGAAGAGTTTACTCAAATCTAAGATTTAACTATGGATATAAAGAACTTATAAAAGATTTGAGTTTACTTCCGATTTACGGAAGAAGAAATATAAGGAAAGAAAAATTTGAAACATTTTTATTTGAAAACATTGATACTTCCGATATTTGCAGAACGCCAGAAGACGTTAGAAAAATATGGGATAAATATCCGACTATTATAAGCGGAAGTGATCAAATATGGAATAAACATTCGCTTGAATTAGAACATATTGGCTGGAATTTTATGGATCCCTATTTGCTTAAAGGCTATCATGGAAAAAAAATATCCTATGCATCATCTATAGCCAATATGAACGATTGGGAAATAAAAAGAATTCTTCCCGAAATTAATGATTTTGCGTTGCTTTCTATGAGAGAAGAAACAAGTGCAAAAAAAGTGTCTAACTATTTGAAGAGAGATGTTATCTCGGTTTTGGATCCAACATTTCTTCTGACAAAAGAGGAATGGATACAAACGCTTCATTTAAATCGTGATAATAAAAAATTTATTTTATTTTATTCTCTTCATGGAATAACTAAATTTAACAAAATAAAAAATACTCTTATTGAATTATCAAAAGCAAGAAACTGCAAAATTCTTACTATTACTCCTTTCTGCTATATAAAAAAGAGTAAGTATTTTGAGCCTCATCCCGAATTTGGACCACATGAGTTTATTGAAAGCGTGTATAACTCTAACACAGTCATCACAGATTCTTTTCATGGTACAATTCTTTCAATTAATTTTGGAAAAGATGTCTATTCTCTTTGCGACAAAAACGGCTCAGAGTTCAGAAAAATTGATGTACTCAAACAACTGGGTATGAATGAACGAATTATTTTTAATGCCAGCAACTTGATTCGTGAAAATTTTCAAGAACTTGATTATAAAAAAATTTATTCTGTATTAGAAGATATGAGAAACAAGAGCATATTATATTTGAAAAAGGCATTAGAGGACTAAGTTATGAAATTAATATGTGACGAGAAAAATTGTACAGGCTGTGGAGCGTGCAAATACATTTGCCCCAAAAAATGCATAGAATTAAAAGAAAATTGTGAGGGCTTTTTGTATCCATATATTAAGTCTGACGCTTGTACTGCATGTGGATTGTGCAAAAAAGTGTGCCCAATACTAAATCCGGTCTCTAAAAAACAAAGTCAATTTTATATGTGCTGGAATCAAGATGACAATGCTATAAAAAACAGCTCATCAGGAGGAGCATTTTCCGCATTAGCTAAGGTAATATTTAATAAAAATGGGGTAGTGATTGGTGCATATCAATCATATAATCCAAATAGCGTTTATCATACTATTATTGAAAGCTACGAAGAAATAGATAAAGTTAGATTAAGCAAATATAACCAAAGTGATTTGAAAGATTGTTTTATACAAATTCGAAATTATTTGCTTAACGGTATTCCTGTCTTATTTTGCGGAACAGCCTGTCAAATAGGAGGACTTTTAAATTATATTAACTTATCAAAAGCGAGAAATTGCCATTCTCTACTTTATACTGTTGATGTATTATGCCATGGTGTAACAAGTCAAACAGTTGTGAATAGCTTCTTATCATGTAAAGAAAACAAATATAGAAAAAAAATATCTATGTATTTTTTCAGAGTAAAAACAACCAAGGAAGGCTGGAAATCCGGCAACAGCACAAGAATGAAACTTATATTTGAAGACAGTACAGAAAAAATTTCTTCACCTACAACAGACACCTTTTTTATTGGTTTTAATAACAATACCTTCTTACGTGAATCGTGCTATAATTGCAAATATTGCGGTCAAAATAGAGTATCTGATTTCACTATTGCAGATTATTGGGGGGTACCTGAGGACACGGTACCTAAAGAACAATTACTTAAGGGAATCAGTATTTTAACTGTTAATAATGAAAGGGCTTTAAATATAATTTGCGAACTGAAGAAGTATATGTTTATAAAAAAAATTGATTCGTCTATTGCGATAAAAAATAATCGTTCTTTTTCAGAGCCAAATTGTAGACCAAAAGAAAGAGATCAATTTTTTCAGTTGCTTAATGTAAAACCATATGATAATATTATAAAAGAACTTTTTTTCAAGCAATATATATATGGCAAAATAAAATCTATTATAGGCCCAAACAATGTGCGAAGAATAAAGC
>CAKUXU010000129.1 GCA_934700635.1 uncultured Eubacteriales bacterium
GCTGATTACGAATCAGCTGCTCTACCAACTGAGCCACGGTAGCGCTTAACTATATTAGAGTCTACACTAAACTGTATTTTGAGTCAAGTATATATTTAAAATTTTAAAAATATATTTTGACAAACTCCGCATAGTTATAATAACATATACTTGACTTTATAAGTCAAAAAAATTACATACTTGAGGTGCTAAAAATGAGCTTGGAAAATACTAAAAATATGTTTGAAAAAGCATACAAAGAAAAATATGCCATAGGTGCATTTAACGTTAATAATATGGAAATCCTTCAAGGAACCATATCTGCTGCAAATGAACTTTCATCACCTGTAATTTTACAGGTATCTTCAGGTGCAAGAAAATACGCCGGGATGAATTATTTAAAAAATCTAGTTAAAGCAGCTGATTCAGAATCACAAATACCCATTGCACTGCATCTTGATCATGGGAACTCTTTTGAACTTTGCAAAGATTGCATAGATAGCGGATTTACCTCCGTTATGATAGACGGCTCGGCTTTACCTTATGAAGAAAATATTGAAATAACAAAAAAAGTGGTTGATTACGCACATAAGTACAATATAACGGTTGAAGGCGAACTTGGAAGTCTTTCAGGAGTCGAAGATGAAATAAGTATCCCTTACAATAAGTCATTTTATACTGATCCTTACCAAGTAAAAGAATTTACAGAAGTTACAGGAGTAGATTCTCTTGCAATAGCAATTGGAACAAGTCACGGAGCATATAAATTTAAACCAGGTCAAAAACAAGATTTAAGGTTTGACATACTAGAAAAAATAGAATCTCTTTGTCCAAACCTTCCAATAGTTCTTCATGGTGCTTCAAGCGTACCGCAAGAACTTGTAAAAGAAATAAATTTGTACGGCGGAAATCTCGAAAGCGCAATGGGAATACCAGAAAAAGAACTAAAAAAAGCTGCTAAAATGGCAGTTTGTAAAATTAACGTAGACTCGGATCTAAGACTTGCCGCGACAGCTTCCATAAGAAAATTTTTATTTGAAAATCCAGAAAAGTTCGACCCCAGAGGATACTTGGGAGAAGCAAGAAACTCGGTAAAAGAAATAGTTAAATATAAAATAAAAAATGTCATGGGAAGCAGCTTCAAAGCATAAAATACCTTGATGGAAGTTTAAACAATAAAACTTCTTATGGGGGATTTTATAAAACATGAAATTTTCTAAAAAATTAATTTCTCTAATAATGATTTTTTCTCTAAGTCCTTTAACATATGCCGAAGAAAATAAATTTGAAACTTCCGCTCCGTCTGCTTTATTAATGGAAGCAGAAAGCGGAAGAGTTCTATTCGAAAAAAACTCTTCTGAAGTAAGATATGTTGCTTCATTAATGAAAATGATGAATATCATAGCAGCATTTGAAGCTATAGAAGAAGGAAAAATAAACTTAAACGATAAGGTTAAAATCAATAAGGATTTTCCTAAAATGTCAGGCTCAAATATATGGATAAAGCCCGGTGATACTTTAACTGTAAAAGATTTACTAAAAGCAATTGCAATGATTTCCGCAGATGATGCATCTTTAGCTCTGGCACAACACATATGCAAAGAAGAAGGTAAATTTGTCTCTGAAATTAATGAACTTGCATCAAGAATGAATTTAAACAATACGATATTTAAAAATTGCATAGGTGAAGACAAAGACGGCAATGTCAGTTCGGCATGTGATATTGCTAAAATGGCTTTAGAACTATATCACACAGAAGAAGCTTTGAAGTACACTTCTAAATGGATAGATCATATAAGAAATGGTAAATCTCAAATAGTAAACACAAATAAACTTTTAAAAACTTACCCTGGCACAATTGGTCTAAAAACAGGAACTTCCGAGAATGCAGGAAGCTGTATATGTGCTTTGGCAAAGAAAAATGATTTTAATTTAATAGCAGTTGTTCTTGGTTGTAAGGATGTAAAAGAAAGAAATGAAGAAACTAAAAAAATTCTTGATTACGGTTTTTCGGAATATCAAATGACTAAGCTTTCTTTACCAGAAGATTTTCCTAAACAAATCAAAGTCAGTGGTGGCATGGAAGACTATGTTGACATTTCTGCGATAATTCCTTCGCCTATTCCGATTTTAAATAAAAGTAAAAATAAAATTACCTCCCAACCCATACTTGAAGAGAAAGTTGAAGCACCGGTTGAAAGAGGGAAAAAAGTCGGTCAAGTAATTTATCGACAAAATGAAGAAATACTTTGTACATATGATGTAATTGCAAAAACAAGTGTACCTAAAAAAGAGTTTTTGCCTTTAATTAAAAGAATGGTAAAAAATTTTTTGAAGATGTAAAATATCAATCAATTCCAGGCGTTCTTCTTTTTCTTTTAACTTTTATTTTTCTTTCTTCTTTAACTTTTGACAAAACAAAATTAAGAACTTCGTCTCTTGAGTTTTTCGAAAGTAATTTTAGACCAATTAAAATATTTTCTTCCTGAGTCTGCGAATAACTGTCATCATATGAAAGGATATCACTTAAAGAATCCGTGTTTTTTGTAAAATCATTGCACATCATTTGAACATCAGCATCAAGTATTTCAGTGTAATCAACTTTATAAAGT
>CAKUXU010000130.1 GCA_934700635.1 uncultured Eubacteriales bacterium
TATCAGACATATACATAATAATAAAAATACAAATTCTGCTGCTTTTCGCCTCATTTTGAGCACCTCTGTTTTATCTAATTTCTTTCATATATTAACTTATTTTCTTTCAAAAATCGACACCTTAAACACGAATGGACAAATATATCATTTTTTTGGTCATTTTTCCTCTTTTTTCCATCTTTTTTATATGTATCGCAGAACACCCCAAATATTACAGTATATTTTATAATGTAATACAGAATTGTTCTGTAATATATTCTTCTTTCGTTTTTCATTAACTGTTATGATATTTAATGAAAGGGGGTAACACTTTTGCAAGAACAAATGTTTTTAAAATTAGGAAATCGAATTCGTCTTCGTCGCAAAGAATTAGGTCTTTCTCAGAGCAAGCTGGCAGAATTATTAGATATTTCCAACAATCATATGTCTGCCATTGAAAACGGCAGAGAAAAACCTAGTTTAGATAAGTTTATCAACTTATGTGACTTACTAAAAACCACCCCGGATTTTCTCCTTCTAGGTATTATTCATCCAAACAATGTTCCATTAAATATTTCTGACAATCTTCGATTATGCAGTTCTGAAGACATTAAATTAGCAGGAGAGATGGTGGAACTCATGGTTGCAAGAAACCAGCATAATTGGAACAAAGATAAGTTTGAATAATTTTAACGTTTCTTATCTCATCCTCGCTTCGTGTACTTGATTTTTCATTTATTTAAGATATAATGAAAGTATACGGAGAAAGGATGTGTTTTTTTGCGAATTTTGATTTGTGATGATGACGATGCTATTGTAACAAAATTAAAAAAATATGTTATCGAATATTTCAAACATAAAAAACTAAAGGTTCCAGAAATCTCTAGTTACAACAACGGGGAAGACCTTCTTAATGATTCAGGCGAAAAGAATATTATTTTTCTTGACGTAGAAATGCCCGGGCTTAATGGCATCTACATTGGTCGAGAACTGAAGCAACACGATCGAAACACAATAATTTTTATAGTCACTTCCTTTGCAGAGTATTTGGATGATGCTATGCGTTTCCATGTATTCCGTTATTTATCAAAACCATTGGATAAACAGCGACTGTTTCAAAACATGAATGATGCTCTCCAATTATATAATTCCACAAATACAAAAATTCCGTTAGAAACAAAAGACGGGGTTTATACCGTTTCCGCCTCTGACATTATTTTTATAGAAGGACGGAAACGGACTATACACGTATATACAACACATAGAGAATATATCGTAATTCCTAAAATGTCGCACTGGATTGCTACCCTTGACAGCCCTTGTTTTTTTCAATCTCATCGCAGTTTTATTGTAAATATGCAGTATGTGACCAATTTTGATCACTCACTGATTCATCTTTACAACGATCAGTATACTGCCTATTTGACAAGAAGGAAATATTCTGATTTTAAAGAGGCTTATTTTTTATATCTTGAAAGTATGAGGTGATATTTATTATGCCAATACAAATCTGCTATATTATTATTTACATACTTGAGGGCTGTATTCTTTGGCAGTATTGTAAAAATCTATTTATCCCTTCCCACACATGGCAGCGCCAAATAGCGGTCTTGTCTTTTTGCTATGTTTTATTATTTATCGCTTCCTTACCACAGAATTTTGCTATTAACCTTTTGGCATTTTTAACTTTCAATTTTATCTACATTTTCTTTATGTATGAGACAGAATTTCTTACTGCTTTTTTTCATTCTTTTCTCATTACAATGATTATGACATTGAGCGAACTGGGATTTTTTAGTATTCTTTCCTACTTTATTCCGGATTTTTACAAGAACGAAACCTACTTTCAAAATGTAATAGCGTTGACCATTCCAAGTAAATTATTATATTTTGCTTTACTTCAATACATTTCCCAATATATTAAGAGAAAAAAGACAAGAGAACTTGCCTCTGACAAAAACACTCTTTTCCTAAATATAATCCCGATATTATCCGGTTTTATTGCTATTGTTCTTGCTACGGTCTGTATGTATGTTCACTTACCATTGTATCTGAACATTATGATAACAATTAGTGTCATTTTGCTTCTTGCTATCAACGTTTTTCTGGTTTGGTTTCATACTGCAATACAGGAGAAAAATCAAAAATTTTTAGAAATGCAGATTTTGCTGCAAAAAGAATCTGCTGCGGTAAATTATTTTGACGCACTACATAAACAAGACGAGAAACAAAAAATATTGATCCACGATATTCGAAAACACCTATCTTCAATTGCAGAATTAAGCGAAAAAAATGAGCCACAAAAGGTGGCTGCTTACATCCATGAAATCATCCAATCTTCTGACTTACAGACCTCTGTCCGTGTCTCCGATAATGATTTGCTTAACACTATTATTTTTAAGGTTAAGCAGCAATGCACGGAGTTTCATATTTCACTGATTACAGATGTTCGAGCCGGATGTGTTGATTTTCTATCTGAATATGATTTGACAGCATTGTTCAGCAATCTGTTAGATAATGCTGTTGATGCTGCCAAAAACATACCAAATTCATTTATTGAATTAAATATTTCCGCTCACAACCATGACAGTATCGT
>CAKUXU010000131.1 GCA_934700635.1 uncultured Eubacteriales bacterium
GCTCAATAAACTTCTCACTTTATCTCCTCATCAGGCTGCTTCAAAAATTTTTTTATATGAAGCGGTCTTTTTGTCATACACTTTTTTACTTTGAAAAAAATTTCAATTTAGGACTTGACTTTTATTTGCAGGTCTTTAATAATAAAATTTTCACGATAAATTTATGCGGTTTCTTTTCTATGTTTATTGAGTGTGTACTTTTTTTTTAGCTGCTTCAGCTTCAAGTTTGGCAATTTCAATTTGCCTTTCTTCTTTGGTCATTTTCTTGATATCTTCTGGAATAACCACAATTTCATCAATATAGGACTCAATTACAGCCATTTAAACCACCTCCCATACATCTATATCAATAGACTTAGATAACTTTTCAAGTGCTTTTAATTGCGATTCATATTCACTGAATCCTTCTGATATAAAAGAATTTATATACATTCGGTATCATTTCACGCCTTGTCAAGCTCATCAAGTAATTCTTCAATCATATTCTATTTTCACTCCTTTTCAAGAGCATCAGCAATATTCAAGGCAAAAATTAATGCCCGGATATTTGCTTGTAATTTCTTCAAGAGCCTTTTTAAAAGTCTTGCTCTTGTTTAGCTTTATGGATATATCCTCGAAGATTTCACCCATTGTTTCAAGATCATTTAGATTGAGAGTAGAAAGAAATGAAATTATATCATCTTCATTGTCGCCGCAATAATAAAGCATTTCTTCAATAATTTTATCACGCCCCATATCATCAAGTGGATGAAGAGCATCTCTTTCTTTAATAAGTTCACGCAGTTTCTGTTCATTAATTTCTTGCATTTTCCCATTCATCTCCTTTAGGCTGTTTATTTTTTATCAAACGCCTTGTGATAGTTTTCAAGGTATCTATCAATCGCCTTATCCATTTTATCACTTGGGAATTTATCCATAAGTTCATCGTATACAGCATAAAGATAGCTTAAAGTTTCTTTATCAGCATTATCCATAAATTTGATAATATCATCTTCATCATTGCCCAAAGCTTCAAGTCTTGGAATCCATATTTCTTCTTCAAGCCATGGATAATTAACATCAAGTTTTTTTCTTGCCGTAACAGTATCATAAAACTTTTTCTTATCTACCATAGCATATGCCCCTTTAAGATATCTGTTTTACCCTTTTGAAAACATTTTCCATCTCTTTGCTTGGAAACTTAGAAACAATTTCTTCATAAATTTCACTAATCCAAGAAAATGTTTCATCATCAATGGTGCTAAGATATTTGATTACATCATTTTCATTATCTCCAAGTGCTTCTATCATAGGAATCCAGTATTTATTTTCAATATCAGGGTCATTTATATGTGCCTTTTTTCTTTCTGATATTATTTTACTGATTTTTTGCTTATCTACCATAGTAAAAACTCCTTAAGGTTGTTTGCTGTTATCAGGAAAAATAGTTGACGGAAGACCTTCATTATCAAGGAATATGCCAACTCGTATGTTTCAATTTACAGTTTGATTCCAATCAGTTTTAATTCATTATCAAGGCATTCGATATTCCTTGTGTCATTTATTTTGATAAATGTTTTTGCTGTATCAGGAAAATGTTCAATGATTTCTTCTGTAATTGAAATTATTTGATTTAATTGTTCGTCTGTGAGTTTAATTAAAACTTTGCTGACTTCATTAGAAGTAAGAGATTTTAATTCTTCGAGTATTTCTTTCTGAATATCATAACAAGCCGGATTTTCACCTTTATATTCAGAGCCGCTTAAATTCCAATATGTATCTAATTTGGAAAATAACTTAATTAATTTTTTATTCATATTCTCTTTACTCCTTTCACTGCTTCTTGGTTATAGTCAGGACATATAGTTCCAATATCTCCAGTTCTGGCATTGTAAATCACTCTGACAGAAATCCCGTCATATTCTCCGATCTGTCTGCCATTTTCAATAGGAACGCCACTATTTGCTACTGCTGTGCCAGCAATAAGTATTTTATTACTGTCCCAATTATCTGGAAACCACGATTGACCATTGCCTTTATTTTTTAATCCATTTTTATGTGTTGGAATGTTTCCGAGTGTAACTCCGTTTGAGAAACGATCAGTAATATTATAGTCTTTTCCTTCGATACCTTTCCTTGCTGAAACGCAATGACCTCCGTTTATTAATCTCCGTGTTGATGTATAATCTCCAACCGTTGAATGCACCAACGTCTTATCCGGTACTGTTATTATACCATCATTTTTCAGTTCAGTCAATGACTTGAACACTTTTCTCGGACCATATTTTGTATCAACAGTTTTATACAGTCTTTCAAGGTCTTTGTCATTCTGAATAACTCCGCTTTCAAATAATGCCCATCTGGCATCACTTCTGAAATACTTCTTTCTCTCCTCAGCAGTTTTCTTGCGTTTAAGCCAGTCGCATTTTATCGTATCTTCGTTGATTCCGGCTCTTGCCTTGTTTCGGGCATCAATCGGTCTTTCGGTACACTTTTTGCTGAATTAGTGAACTGACCCCAAAAAGTTAGACAAAGTTTTCAAGGGAAAATTATGCAAAGCGACTAAGAGAAATCTTGGTCGCTA
>CAKUXU010000132.1 GCA_934700635.1 uncultured Eubacteriales bacterium
CAAAACTAAAACCTATAAAAAGAAGCTTTTTTGATATCAAGTCTCCTTTTAAAATTGTTCTAAAAAGTGGTCTTTTATTATCATATAAAACATAATCGTCTTTTGTTAAGACTGCTTTTGCAGGGTGCTCCACATCACCATGCATTTTATATACAACTGCATCTCTATCTGCCAAGACTGTCGATAGCTGATCAGAATCCATCTTAACATCTGCTTTTCTATTTTGTTTTTCAAGTTCTCTTTCTATAAGTTTGTCGTAATTTGTAGTCCAATAAGTTGATATTGGCAACCGAGCAATTGTTTCTACATTCTCATTTTCGCCAACTTCAGCATTAAAAGTATCTAAAATTTCCTGATTTATACTTCCTCTGGTTCCTGATTCATTTCTATAATACTGGGCAACTGACAAATAATCTTTTTCTTTTTCAATATCAAGTTTCACATTTTTAGCCAATGGCTTCAAAAGATTTTTCCAATCTACATAACCAGATGCCCTTGATAAACCTGCTCCAGCAAATATCCCCGCATTTCCTTCCCGTATTGCCTGAGTAAATTTCTTAATAAATGTATCTCTTAATATTTCCACTTGTTTCCTCCTAATTCAACATATTTATATTGCACATTTAACTGACAAATCTTGCTTATATGTATTACTGATAGTTATCTTACCACCTTTTTTGGTTATTCGCAACTATTTTATCAATTTTTTTGGTCTAATTCAATATTTCTCAACAGTGTTTTTCCAATTTCATCGAAGTTAATACGTTTAAAATCATGTGCATCATCTCCATCAAGAACTAGCATAAATATTTCTCGGTGTAAATAATTTTCACAATAATCCAATTCGAACGATACCCATTCTGAATTTCTAGATCTATCAGAACTCAAATATAAAAGATATTTGGATTGCTTCATTCTTACCTTCAATACTTCTTTTGTATAATCAGAGACCATTGACCGTTTTAGAAATTCATTATCTGAAGTCCAATCAACATAACAAGTCAGACCTTGACTATTAGCTTTTTTCACTACTAATAGGACAAATTCTCTATCTTTACTACTATGTGAAATAAACAAATCATAGTTTTTTACGTTCTGAACAGATTTATCATTCTGTAACTTCTCTGCAAGCGCCTGCGGCGTCCCATAGAAAGTGCTTTTCTCTATTTGATAGAATTTCTTTTTCCCTTTAAATTCTTTTCTTAGCTTGACGTAATGCCCACTTTTTTGTAAATGCATAAATGCAAGATTTCGTATTTGATTATTTTGTTCACTGTCGTTTAAACGCCAAAAGAACTCTATTGTCTTTTCACATTCAAATTTTTGGATTTCCTTGAAAATCTCTATTTTATCATTTGTGCTATTATGACGATCATGATATGCAAAAATCAATGCATCAAGAAATTCTGGATCAACTCTTTGGAAATTTTCTGTATATTCCTCAATACGCTTTTGTTTCTCGTTTATCCTCTTATCTCTTCGTACCCTTAATGCATTCGCTTTTTTTATTCTAACTTGCTCATTATAATTCTGCTTATGTTTTTCACGAAATCCATTGCTTAAAATATATTTAACCTTCATAAGGGAAAAAAAATATTCTTCTGGTTTCAACGGATTATATCTTGTCTTGCCTCTTTTCTGTTTTAAAAACTTATCTTTTGCAGAATAAACCTTCCATCTTTCGCAGATCTCCTCCCACTCAAAAGGATAGTAGTCTTTAAATGCTTGTAAAACATCACTTCCAGTATAATCTGGTTTTAAAGTCTCGACTACAAGCTCTAAAGGTCGTCTTAAACTTTTGGCAAACCTACTCAACTCACCATCATATTTTCTCTTAGCTATTCCTGGCATAATCCATCTCCTCGTATAATAAGTGTGTAAGCAAGAAAAATCACTTACAAACTTATTTCTTTTAGTGGTATAGATCTAAGGACATCTGAGAGGAATTTTTACTCATCCTATTTTCGTCTATACAATCAATAGTTACATTTTCATAAGGTCAATCTTGTGGTATGATATAAGCAGAGTCTGATGTCCGTTTTGCCGGGGACAGGCACTGGATGGTTCAAGTCGGACATTTTCTCGAACATCTAGCTAAATGACATTGCTGGATGCCCCACTCTTTATTCTTTAAAAAGTATTTCATCTATTTCTATAATCTGCTTAAACACTGTAACAAGAACATCAACACAAATACTATTTCCTGCTATTTTTATCATTTTCTCATTTGTTAACAGTTTTTTTCCTTTTATATATTCTGGATTGATGCTAATTGCTCTTTCATAATCCTCTTCATCAAATCCCATTAGCATAAAGCATTCTCTCGAAGTCAGATATCTCCATTTTGCTTTTCCTTCTTTTCCATTTACATACGTTATAAGTCCCGAATTAGGATTCCCCCATAGATAATTGTTCCAAAAAGTCTTCCTTAAAACCGTCTTTCACAATATCTCATCCTCTTTCCATTTTGCTGGGGACAGGCACTGGAGGTGCTCCGATTTTGAGGAATTCCCT
>CAKUXU010000133.1 GCA_934700635.1 uncultured Eubacteriales bacterium
CTTTAATAGTCTGTTCCACTGCCGGCACACCCGAATGAATGGCTGCTTCTAAATCCCAGTCATCTTTATTTTTATGATATTTGTCCACCTGCTTTTGTAAATATGCCCTTACCGTTGGTGTTAGCGTTGCATACTTTTCAAAATGTAACAATTCATTTTCAACAAAATCCTCTACTTGATCAAGTTCTTTTTTTTCTTTTCTAGATAAGTGTTCATGATTCCTAGCTTTTCTTACTAGAAGAGCCAGCAGCGCACTTGTTGGAATTAAAGTAGGCTCTGTAATTCCACACTCCTTTAAATACTCACGTGTATTTTGAAGTAAATTTTCGATCGTTTCTCCCTTTTCCTCGTCTAAGTCATCACACTTATTAATGACAAATATAAAACGGTCTCTGGATTGCTTCCCTGCCGTTGCCATTTCCTCAGCTATGCTCTGTAATAATGCTTTATCATCTGTCACCCCGCTATTTGTCGCATTCAGGACATATAAAACTACCGCATTCGTTCTTTTTATAATTGACTGTGTCAACCGGCCATGGTTCTCGTCTCTCGAATTATTTGGTCCCGGTGTATCTCTTAAGCAAAGCCGTATTTTATTACTATCTATCGCCGGAATATTTCCCTCAATGTCAATATATGCAACGTTTTTATCTGAATTATATTTTTGTAATTTTTCAGCATCTACAGTAGAGCGTCTATATATTATCGTTTTTCCGTCTGCTGCATAACACTCCGCTTCATATCCATCCATATCATCATTATCTAAAATTCTCGCTATCGTCGCTGTACATGCCTCATTTTTAGAAGGAAGCAATTCTTTATGTAACAAGGAATTTATTAACGTCGATTTTCCACTACTCATTGTAGCGATAACGCTTACTTCAAATATACCATTTTTAACTTCCTCGTAAGCTTTAAAAATATCCTTTCCATCTTTATTGGGCACTTTAAATTCCGGAAGATTTTTTTCTTTTATCTCAGCAAAAATCTTATCCAGCGCAGCTATTATATTATTGTCATTTTTAGAGACTTCCTCAAATGACAGTTGAAATTTTTCCTTTTCCGGATACAACTGCAATGTATATCTTAAATCGTCATAATCGATCTTTCTCCCTTTAAAATGAAGTGAATTTCTTTCAACAATCCTTTCCAGTTTCCCAATTCGCCAAGCAAAATTTGCAACCGTTCATTTGATTTTGCTCCTATCCGGTTATTACTGTTTAAAACTTTACCATTCAATTTAAAAGTACATTTTACAAGATATGGATTATATTCTATTGAAAAGTTTGTCATTTTGTTCCCCCTACTTTATCCTGACCTTAAGTGTATTTTTAATTTGTCCGCTACTTAATATCTGTGCTTTTTGTATATAACTTTCTAACATTGTAATTCCAGTATTTGCTATCGCCTGATTTAAATCACCTACGCTATAGTTCGTTCCATCTATTATCTCTGC
Organism: uncultured Eubacteriales bacterium; assembly: GCA_934700635.1. Classification (GTDB taxonomy): domain Bacteria; phylum Bacillota; class Clostridia; order Oscillospirales; family Acutalibacteraceae; genus UMGS1491. The sequence goes on from CAKUXU010000133.1 coordinate 1,457, forward strand.
TTGATTCTTTAATTCTTTCGTGATCGCATATTTTCGCATATTAAAATCCGTCGCTTCATATAAATCATACAAACCTATAAATTCCATCTTTTCTTTTCTTGTTAGCTCTTGCTTTGTTAATACTTTTTTAAAAAGCAAAGCTGCCCTTGCTGATAAAGGAATAATATCAGGCTGCACAAAACCTATATCTTCAATATACTTTTTTGCATTGTCTACCAACCCCTGAATTGATTCATATTCTTCATCCAATTCATCTACTTTATTTATCGCAAAAACTATTTTTATTTCCGGATTTTTTCTAACAATTTCTTTTAAAAAAATCAGTAGACTTTTATCATCGTATACCCCTAATTGCGTCGCATTTAAAAGATATAGAAAAACTCCCCCTCGCATTTTTTTTACTATATCGTGCAAAACATTCTCATGTACAGTTGTTCTGGAATTATTCGGTCCCGGCGTGTCTATTATCAAAAGTGCCCTGTCCGTATTTAACACACCATCGATATGCGATCGAATAAATACATTTGTCACATCTTGCGCTTCATTGATCCTGTGTAATTCTTCTGCCAAATTTTCTTCAATAATTCGCGTTTTTCCACTTGTATCTGTTACGCAAATAATTTCTTTTGACTTTCGATCATCATCTAATATTGAATAATTTAATGCTGTACATGCAGCATTACTGGAAGGAAGCATTTCTTTACCGAGTAACGCATTAATCACCGTACTCTTTCCACTCGACATCGTTGCTACAACAGCTACCGGAAAAATGTTACTTTCATCAATTTTTATGCCATCTGGAAAAAAGTCTTTACTTATCAATGACTCTTTCAAATTATTTTCCATAACTTTCCCTTTCTTATGGGTAGATTTTTTATATTTTACCAACGTTATTTATTCTCCTTCCAACAAAGTCACTGTATCCCCCTGGCTCCTCAACCACATCTCAATCCCCTTCCCAAACACCTCCGCCTCAATCACATATCTTCCATCCTCTTCCTTCACGATCTGCGCGGTCGGCAGGCGATCCAGTAC
>CAKUXU010000134.1 GCA_934700635.1 uncultured Eubacteriales bacterium
AATGCTTTAAACATTATTAGTATCCTCCGTCTCCATATTAGTGAAGCTAAGTTCACTTCGTTTAATTTTTGAATTATCAATTTTTTTAACAGGAAAAATTACTTCTGTCTTTTCTTCATTATTGTTAAATATATATGCTTTACTTAAATCAAGTGGTGAAAACCGTATTTTTATTCTGTCACCAATATATTTTTGAGGTACTTCAAATAAAATTTTATTTAGTGATACTGTAGAATCTTTATTTACTCTACGTTGTTCCCTATGAAGAAAAGCATAGTCAAGTTGCTTCGCAGATGTTATAAATTTAATATTATCTGCATAAGACATAAATTTATTTAGTGGGGTATCATTAATTGATGAATGAATTTTATTAAGGTATTTTTCATTAAGAAACTGCTTAAAAAGATCATTTAATTCTTGAAGAGAAGCTATTTTACTCCAGTTTAATGTATTTAACCATGTTTCCTTAATAGTTCTAAAAGTTCTTTCTATTTTCCCTTTAGATTCAGGTGAATATGGTCTAGCATAAGAAATACTAACTCCAAGAGAATCACATATCATGCTAAATTGATGACTTTGATAAACCTTACCATTGTCAAAGTAAAGTTTTTTAGGAATCCCTCTAGAGGCTACCGCCTTTTTAAATACTGCTTCTAGATTTAAAACATTTTCCTCAAAGAAAAATTCACCGTAGGTGATAAGACGAGAACAATCATCCAAAAACATTATCAAAACAGTTTTTTTCTTCTTACCATCTATAATTAAATAAGGTCCTACTGAGGTATCTGCTTGCCAACAATCATTAGGATTTTCTAATTCAAAAGCTTTTCTTTCCGTATAGGAATTACGAAATTTTAAATTATTTTTAGAAATAAACCGAGTTACTGTTGAAAGTGATACTTCAGTATCGACAATAACGTTACTTACAAGCATTTCATTATAAATGTGTTTAGCTGTTAAGCGTGGATTTTCTTCTTTTCGAGCAATTATATAGTCTTTTTGTTTCTTAGTTAATACCCTGCTATTGCCAATATCACTTCTAGATTTAGGCATCAATCCATCAAATCCATATTTTTTATAATCTGATACCCAAAATCTTAAAGTATTTGGCGTGAACTCCTTAGTTTTTCCATTAGGAAGAGTATATTTCTTAGCAGTAACATTCTCTAAATACTCTTTAACAGTATTTTCACTAAAATTATTGTTGATAATTGGTGCGATCAATGAAAATTTAAATAAAGCATATTGATTTTTTATATCATCCTGCATATTTATCACCTCAAAAAAATAATATCAATGAAAGCTTCAATATATAATGAAAAAGTTATATGGGATTTTAAAAGGAAATAAAATCAAGGATATAATTGTATTTAAGTGAAATAATAATTTGCTTTAGATAATACCATAAATGGCAACCTAACGGTTTTATAAAATGTAAAATTAAACATTTTGTATCGATAGATACTTTTTACAATGATTGATCTATCTATCGATATAGGTGTAAAAAATGCAATAATTGAAGATAAAAGTAACAAGAATCTTTTCTTTAATTGGTATATTAATTGTCTTGAGAGTTTCACCTCAGAAATTCTGCTTATAGTCATATTGTTTTTTTCTTTAACAAAAGCTTGATAAAGAGTAAATAATATGACTACATAAGAATATTGTCTATACGGTATAAGAAAGCTCGGTAGAGCGGAGGTTGTTTTATTACAGTTCTTATTAGGACACTTAAAACGATATATTTTTATTCTATACTCCTTATTGAAGTAAATTACAATTCTTTCATAGGAACCATGAAGATGAAATTCATGATGACACCCACAACTAGGGCAATAATTAGGTCTAGGAATATAATTTTTTTCTATATTATTTGTATAAGTTTTTATATTATGGTTAAAATTAAAAATGAACATAATTAAATAAAACCTTTCATGATTAGGAGAGAATATTATAGACTCTCCTAATTTATTTTTTTTTGTAATTCTAACCACAATTAGGAGTATTAAAACATTTTGCATATAAAAAAAGCAAATTATTTTATTTCTATCACTAAAGTGATAACAAAATAATTTGCTTTTTCTTTATTAATTTATAACAATATAAAGTGCTACCTAACACTTAATAAAAGAAAAACCCGAAAAGATGCGATAAGAGCTATAGAAGTACTTTTTACCAGTGATAAACAATTTTTTAAGAGAGTTGATGCAGAGCAGTATTTTGAAGACTGTAAAAAGTGGCTTGTAGAAACCTTTGGAGAAAAAAATATACTTCAAATTTGTTGTCATTTCGATGAAGAAGTTGAGCATATGCATTGTATATTAACTACTGTAAAAGATAATAAGTTTAACTATTCTGCATATGTTAAAGGACGCCAAGATTTAAGAGCTTTACAAGATAGTTTTTTTAAAAAGGTGGCACATTATGGATTAGAGCGAGGAAAAAAAGTTGAAATT
>CAKUXU010000135.1 GCA_934700635.1 uncultured Eubacteriales bacterium
GTTTATGAGCTTATTGTACGTGAAAAATTAGTTAAAGAATGTGATGAAAACATTGGAACTTTGCATAAATTAAAAGTGTGTAGAGTTTGCTGTGAAGCTCAATCGGAAATGGTAAAAAAAATAGAAAGTCTTCTAACCGAAGAAGAACTTTCTATATATAAAAGAGGAAGAAATGTTCGAACAGGTAAAGTACCGAAAAATTCAAGTCCGGGAATTTATCACCGTGCTACGGGCTTAGAAGCTCTATTTGGATATTTGTATTTAACTGGTAATATGAATAGAGCATACGAATTTATAAAAATAATGAATATATAACAAAAAACATTTATTATAAGCATTAATTTTATAATAGTACTTTTTTAATTTAATTGATTTTTTGTAAAAAATATGATACTATAAAAACATAGGTGGCAATTAGAAATTTTATATGAAGGAGAGAAAACTATACTATGGATATTATAACAGTAGCTTTTAATGTGTGCAATTGCGCTTTGAAGCTTGATGGCTTTTATAAAAGTCTTACAAAGTTTATTGACGTAATTCTAAAAAGAACAGGTATAAAATCAGGAGAATAATTTGGTTTATTTTATTACTAAATTGAAAGGGAGATTATAAATGGCAGAAAAGATAAAAACAGTGTGTGGTCAGGTTTGGAGCGACTTTCTGGCATGTGCTGGAGCATTTGTAGGATTTTGCGGTGCCGCTCAATCTATTGTAGATGTTGTAAACTCATTTAAACCTGGTACCATGAAGGGCTTACCTACTAAAGCTGATGATAAACCACCTGTAGTTGAAGTATTGGTAAAATAATAAAAGTATTGTAAATAACCTAGAAGCGACTGAGCTTTTGGGTTATTTTATTTATTTTACTATAGTTCATAGAAGAAGAATATATCTTTTCAATTTTGTCGTGGACTTTTCTTGCATTTGAAAGATTAATAATAGATTCTTTCAAAAATTCTTTACATATCTTGCTGTTAAAATCTATTATATTTTTATGTTTTAATTTAATAAATCTTTTTGTATAAATTTTTTCTGTTGTGATTTTTATTCCATTTAAAAAATCAGAGTTTAAAAATTGATTTTTAACTATAATTCCTATTTTGTCGCTAGGAATAAATAAGGCATCCAAGCATTTTGTGGGTGAAAAAGGAGAAATACACGATATAATATTTTTATTTGATTTTAATGCCTGTTTTTTTATGTAGTTAATTATGTAGCTTCCAACAATGCTGTATTTATCGTCCAGAATGATAATTTTTTCACATAGCGAATTAATACTATTTGAAAGACAGATATATCCGTCAGGAGTTATAGAAGTTAAAAATCTGGTTTTTTCATAGCCTTTTTCGTCAGAATTTTTATGTATTATTTTTTTTGATATTTTTTTGCAGAATGTTTCTAATTTTTCATAGTCTATATTTTCTTCTATGGTATGTTCTATAGAGTTAAAGGCGTACCCAAAAGCCGCTAGGTATCTCCGAGACATTTTATGAAAGTTTTTATTTTCTTTGCATAAACTTATAATTTCATCTTTTGAGGATTTAAGTAAATCAGGGTCCCAATAATCTCCTAAATTTATGATTTCATCACTTATTCCTGGATAAATAGGATCCAATACATGTGGTGAAGTTCCGTCGACGAAGCATGTTTTTAATTCGTTTAAAATAACGGCGTCAAGTGATTTTGGATCAGAAGAACAACGAATTAATTCATGATTTATTTTCTTTTTTGCAGCTTTTTTAGAAATTTTTTTCATTAATGTGGATTTACCAGTTCCAGGTCCTCCTTTTAGTATATTGCAGTACCAACCAGTTTCAGGAAAATAAAGTTTGTCAAAAATAGAAAAAAATCCACAAGGTGTATTTGCACCTAAAAAAAATTCGGTTACGCGGAAATTAGTTTTCATATAATAAATTCACTCCTTTGTAAATATATTATGAAAACTTTTTAGTTGGTGTTACGTGTAGAGAAATTAATATTTAAATTTAATTTGACAAATATTAATTTTTGAGTTATAATTTAAAAAGTAATAGTTTTTTGAACTATCAATTTTAAATTAAGGAGTTTTTTTAATGTTAGAAAATCTTAAAGAATTATCTTTTAATGAACTTGAAAAAATTTGTGGAGGTATAGACGTAGTTACTGAGCCGATTTACAGTTTGAGTTCAAAAGAAGTTAAAGTTCTTTCCAGACTCGGATATAAATTGAGCAAAACAAGCAATAAAAGTAAATCAAATTATCGTATTAAAGACAAACATGGAGACATTGCTAATCCAAGTGAACTTAAAGTAATTTGTAATGCTATTAACAAACTTGAACATGAAGGAGTACAAATAACTTTTGTAATCTAATATAAGTTTTTCAAGCTTCCGAACTATTATTAGTTCGGAAGCTATTTTTTATTTAAAAATATTTTATTTTGTTCCAATATGAAATAAATG
>CAKUXU010000136.1 GCA_934700635.1 uncultured Eubacteriales bacterium
TATGTACGCAGTTATAAAAACAGGTGGTAAGCAGTACAAAGTTTCTGAAGGTGAAGTCATATACATCGAGAAGCTTGACTTAGCCGAAGGCGAAAGCGTAAATTTTGATGTTGTTGCCGGTCACGATGACAAGAATTTTCATGTTGGCAATCCTATTTTAAGTTCTGCAAAAGTAGAAGGAAAGGTTTTGAAAAACGGTAAAGCAAAAAAAATCACTGTTTTTACTTACAAGCCTAAAAAAGGATGCAAACGTAAATTAGGTCACAGACAAATGTACACTAAAGTACAAATCGAAAAAATTTCTTTTTAATTTTTGTTTTTTCTATGATTGAAATTAAAATTCTAACTCTTGACAACGGTGGTATTTGCGGATTCAAAATAGAAGGTCATGCAGGATATGAAGAATACGGAAAAGACATTATTTGTGCAGCCGTTTCTTCTGCGGCATATATGGCTGTAAATACTATAACTGATATTTTAAATGTCGATGCGGATTTAAGAGTTCGTGAAAATGGATTCATGTATTTGAGAATACCTTTAGACGATATTTCTGTTTGCAAAGACATACTTAGAGGTTTTAAATTGCATTTATTACTTTTGGAAGAGAATTACCCCAATAACATAAGGATTAGTTACGAGGAGGTGAAGCGAAATGCTAATGATTAATCTTCAGCTTTTTGCTCATAAAAAAGGTCAAGGATCAACTCATAACGGAAGAGATTCTGAATCTAAACGTTTAGGTGTTAAACGTGCAGATGGACAAATAGTTCGTGCAGGTAACATTATTGTTAAACAACGTGGAACAAAAATTCATCCCGGTGAAAATGTTGGACGTGGTTCAGATGACAGTTTGTTTGCTTTAATAAATGGAAAAGTCAAATTTGAAAGAGTCGGTCGTGACCGTAAACGTGTAAGTGTTTATGCATAAATAATTTTTGATAAGAGCGGATCTTTAAATGTAGATCCGCTTTTTTATGGATTTATATTATAGAAATATTTTTTAGAAAGGGTGTGAATTAAAAATGTTTGTAGATGTTGCAAAAATACTTGTTAAAGCAGGTAATGGCGGTAACGGTGCTGTTTCTTTTCATCGTGATAAATACACTTCCACAGGGGGGCCTGACGGAGGAAACGGAGGAGCAGGAGGAAGCATAATTTTTATTGGAGATAATAACCTTTCGACTTTATCAAGCTTTAGATACAAAAAAAAATTTTTTGCAAAAAATGGTGCAAATGGTTTGCCGGGTAAAAAAAGCGGAAAAAAAGGTGAAGATCTTATAATAAAAGTTCCTTTCGGAACACTCATAAAAGATGCCGAAACAGATGAGGTAATATACGATATTTCTTCGGATAAACCGTATGTTTTATCCCGTGGAGGTCGTGGAGGAGCTGGAAATATGAATTTTGCAAGCTCAGTGAAACAATCTCCTAAATTTGCAAAACCGGGTGAAGAAGTTGAAGAATTGAAAATAAAACTTGAGTTAAAACTTCTTGCCGATGTTGGACTAATAGGCTATCCAAATGTAGGAAAATCTACGATAATATCTATGTGTAGCGAAGCTAAACCTCAAATAGCAAATTATCATTTTACTACACTTTCTCCTATTTTGGGTGTAGTTAAATATAAAGATGATTGTTCTTTTGTTATGGCAGATATTCCTGGTCTTATTGAAGGTGCATGGAAAGGTGTAGGACTTGGCCATGAATTTTTGCGTCATATAGAAAGATGCAGACTTTTAATCCACGTTATTGATGTTTCGGGAAGTGAAGGAAGAAATCCTTGCGATGATTTCGAAAATATCAATAACGAACTTGAAAAGTTCAATTCTGAGCTTTTGAAACGTCCTATGATAGTAGTTGGAAATAAATGCGATATTTCACCAAAGGAAAATATAGAAAAACTAAAAAAATATGTAGAATCCAAAGGGTATAAATATTTTTCTATTGCTGCTTCTACTTCACAAGGAATGGATAAACTTCTTGATTCAGTAGCCGAAAATTTAAGCAAACTTCCTCCTATTTATACTTTTGATCCAGAAAAAGTTGATGAAAATATCATAGAAGATGAGTATGGAAAATTTGAAATAATAAAAGAAAAAAATATTTATATTGTTAAATCGCCATGGCTTAAAAAGCTTATAAAATCAACTAATTTTGAGGATTATTATTCAATTAATTATTTTCAAAATTCTTTGACTAAATCTGGTTTGACAGAAGCTTTAAAAGAAAAGGGAATAAAAGTAGGCGATACAGTAAGTGTAGATGAAATAGAATTTGAATTTTTTGAATAATTATTGTTTTGAAGGAAGAATTTAATTTTTATGTTTGAAAATCCATTTAGTATGAATGCTCAAAAGCTTGCTTTTTTAGGCGATGCTGTTTATG
>CAKUXU010000137.1 GCA_934700635.1 uncultured Eubacteriales bacterium
ATGGAAAGTTATCTAAAAGAGGAAAATTCAAATGGCATTCCAAATGGAAACTATAAAAAAGAGTGCCGTATTTTCGCCAAAATAAAAAGTACAGTCATCCTGTACGGCTCAAAAGCCGACAAAGAAACCTGGGCTTCAATAAGCTTAAAGCCAAGACAGCTTTTTGATTTGGATTAGAAGCAAAAAGTAGATAAAGATATTTTTTAACTATGTTTTAAAAAGCTGTACAAAAGAAAAAATCTTTCTGTTGTGCAGCTTTTGTATAAGCTGATTATCTAGTTTATAATTTGAAAAATGTGAAAAAATCACAAAAATATTGACATAAAATCAAGAAAACTTTATATTATATTTATATAGGAGGTGAATTTTATGTTAGTACAATTCATGTTAAAAAATGTGTTATCATTTAAAGAAGAGACAGTTTTAGATTTGACAGCAATCAATGCATATAAAGAGCACCCAATGAATTTAATAGAGTGCGGAGAAAAAGAAAAATTTCTTAAAGTTGCAGCGATTTATGGGGCGAATGCCAGCGGTAAGTCAAATCTTCATACAGCGATGAGATATTTTCAGGAAATTATTGTGAATTCTTTCAACAATGTAAAAGAAGGAGAAAAAACAGCAATCCAAATGTTCTATGAGCCATTTATATTTGATGGAGAGTATAATAATTCGGAATTCCAAATTATTGAAATCTTGGATGACTTTGAATATAAATATGGTTTTGAATATAATGCAGAATGTATTGTAACAGAGTGGCTATATAGAAAGAATCTTAATACGAATAGAACAACAACAATTTTTGAAAGAACAACCGAGAGTATAAATTTAGGAGTAGCAGTTAGAAAAGAATGTGAAATATATAAAGAGCAGATTCCTGTAGAGACATTGGCGTTATCCTTTTTTAATAAATTAAAGTTAAAAACAGATATTTTTCAGAGTGTCTATGCCGGAGTGATGGATACATTAGTTCTTCCAACAGACTTTTGTGAGGATTTTGGTATTTTAGAGGAGGTGTTACCAGAAGTAATTGATAATGAAAAGGAAGAACTGTTGCAATTTTTATCTGCAATTGATACAGGTATTAAAGATATTGCATATGATGAAAGTGAGAAAGAGATTAATTTTACAACATTTCATAAAGGAGCAGATGGCAAAAAACATCCGCTTAGACTTTTTTTTGAATCAGAAGGAACAATAAAAAGTATTATGTTGTTTATTTATGCCCGGGCTGCTATTTACAGAGATAAGTCTATTTTTGTGGATGAATTAAATGTAAAACTGCATCCATTATTACTAAAGTTTATCATTGATTTATTTTATAATAGTAATTCTAAGGCACAGCTTATCTATACAACACATGACACAACATTAATGGATAAAAAGTTTTTTAGACGAGATCAGATTTGGTTTGTTCAAAAAGATGAATTTGGATATTCTGAATTGTCGGCTTTGTCGGATTTTAAAGTAAGATCAGATGCATCTTTTGAAAAGGATTATTTAGCAGGAGTATATGGAGGAATTCCACTATTGAAAGAGTTTAAAATTGAAGAAGGTGACTAGATGGGAACAGATGACTTATTTAAAAAACGACGCGAAGCTAGAAAGAAGCGAAAGCGTGAATATAAAAATCCCAAGATAAATTCCTTTTTAATAGTGACAGAGGGAAAATGTACAGAACCATTATACTTTAAAGGATTACAAAAGCTTATTTTAGAGAATGTTGGTGGAACAATTGATGTAAAACCGGTTATTGATATACATGGAAAGGGATGCTCTACGACCAAATTACTGGAAGCTACAGATCAAATAGTAAAAAGTGCATCGATTTTTTATCAGAATATATGGGTGGTTTTTGATAGAGATGATTTTGAAGATTTTGATCAGGCAATAAAAGAGGGAAGAGATAGAGGATATAATATTGCATGGAGTAATCAATCCTTTGAATATTGGTTGTACTTACATTTTAATTATAGTGATGCAGCACTTCATCGAGACCAGTGGTGTGATAAACTAGATAAGATATTTGAAGAGTATAATCTTGGAGATGGAATCTATAAGAAAAATTATGAAAACATATATGATATAGTAAATTCTTATGATGGTGTGAACACAGCAATAAATCATGCGAAAAGGAGAATGGCTAATTTTGATATAGAAAAAGACAAGCCGTCACAGTATGATCCAGGGACAGAAGTGTATAAATTAGTAGAACAATTAAAATCTTATTTATAATAATTTGTAACAGAATATACTCTCAGAATAAGGTAAGAAACCTTCGAGAGTATATTTTAATAAAAACTGATGAAAAGGGGAAACAGAATGGCAACTTACACAATCGAAAACGAAAAGTTATCCGTAACAATTGCT
>CAKUXU010000138.1 GCA_934700635.1 uncultured Eubacteriales bacterium
AATGCCCCCTTTCGTTAGATTTTTTATTGGTATATTTCTATTATACCACATTGTCTAACAAAAGGGGAGCATTTCACTTCTTTCCTTATAAGGACAGTGGACAAATAAAAAAGCATGAGGTCAATACGGAGGTTTCTGACATACATGAAAAAGAAGAATACATTAGTGAATTAATATGTATATTAAATAAAGTTATTGATAAAAAGACTGCTTTGATCTCATTAAATGAATTTTCCAATTATTTAAAAAAAGAGGAAGAATTGCCTCAATCACTTCCAAATGATCCAGAAAACTTAATTGAAATAAAAGATCTTTTAAAGGCTGCCATAATCGGTATCATTATAACAGCTATTATTGCGCCGTTGTCAGGAATAAAGATTACATTTTGGAACTTTATGGAATGCGTATTGTTTTTTAGTTTCATAGCAGGAGGAATTTCTTATTTAAAAAACAAAATAAAATACGCTAAAAGTCAAGAAACAATAGGGCAAAAGCGCTTGGAAATGTTAGAAGGAACAAGCATTTCCAAATTCAAATTTGAAGATGATATACTAACTCTAATAAATAAAAATTATAATAAATATATAGGAGAACTGGTTTTCACTTCCACGTCAATACGTTATTTTTATAAAGATTTATTTCAATCTGAAATCAATAATATATTAGCTTACGTAGAAGAAACTCAAATTACTGATACAGACTTATCGAGCATTATTGAAAAATATTATAAGCATGCATATGAAACTGGAATAGATGCTTTTCAAGTTGAATTGGATATGCTGAAAAAAGAAGTCGTTAAATTTAAAGAAAAATTTGAAGACTTTGGAGAACAATCATATGTTATGGATGCGCAAAAAATACTAGATGGATTGTCTGCCTTAGATAAGGAAAATTTTTCTTCATCACTATCTGTATATACTTCTGCCGTATCAAAGATAAAAGAGGAATTTGAGAAAATAGATAAATGTATTCAAAGTGCAGAGGAACAAAGAGAAGAGGAAATAAATCTATTTGAAAGTAAGATTTTGATATATAAAAAGGAACTGGCAGAGATTTATTTAAAGCGAAAAAAATATCCTGATACGGAACTTAGCAACTCATTTATTAGGGCATATAAAGCAAAACGATGTGAAATAGAAGAAAAACTTCATTTGCCAATTGAGACTATAAAAAATAAAGTGTTTGAAATTGAAGACGAAATCAGAAAAGGAATTGATTCTTTGAATGAGATGATTGAAACAGAATACGTTGCCAGACACAAAAGAATTTACGGAAAGCCTCAAAATAAACTGGCATCAAAATTTAAATCTATCTATAGATAGGAGAAATTACAATATGGCAAAAAATTCCCACTTTTTAATGAAGAGATTTGTATTAACGATAGCATATTAAAATATGATTATTTGAGAAGTAACTATTGTGAAATCCTTATGGATTGGGAAGAACACTTTAAAAAATATTATAAAAGTGAAGTTGTAAATTTAAAAAAATTAGAGGAAGCATTTATTGATTTCTCAAATGAATTTACGAAATTAGTTGACTTTTCGATATTTGTTCTCATGGAAAATAATATTGATTTTGTAGACCAATCCAAGCTCATCAACATGATTGAGAGTAATTTCCCCGATTTTGAGCCTTTTCATGCAGTAGAAATGACAATGAATAAAATAAAAAAGGCATCAGAAGAATTGGCGTCACAAATTCAAATTACACGTTCTTATGAACGTAGTGCTCGTAGTCATTGGGAAGGAGGTGGCTTTGGTTTAGGAGGAGCATTAAAAGGTGCTTTTACAGCAGGTGCTCTTAACATGGCAACATCGGTAATGCGAGGGATTGGTGATTCAATTACAGATTCAAGAGATAAAGCAAAATTTAATAGGTTTATTAAAAGTGTACTTCAGGATTCAGAGTATGGTGTGTTAAATGCTTTTATAGTGCAAATGCGACTCAATTGTTTTTATTGCTTAGTTACAATATACATATTTTTAACTGAAAAAGGGAAAATTCCGAAATGTGTATTTAACATTGATGATCTTATGCCTAAAATCAATAACTATATGAGTTTTAGTGAGTTTGGAGCTGCTTATGATTTATTGATTAAGTCTATTCAAATCAATCCATATTCATTGGAAGTGTATAATCATTTCGAATCTCTTGTAGATAAAATATCAACTAGTGAAACACAGGAAAATCTTTTTAAAGAAGAAATAGCTGGGCTATACGAGTACTTCCGCCCAGATATATTTGAATTTTAGTAGAAAAGATAAGCATTTTATTAGGAGGACTATGATGAACAAGATTAAAAAGATGGTATCTGTACTTATAATTTTTTGTATATCCTTGTGTGGTTGTAGC
>CAKUXU010000139.1 GCA_934700635.1 uncultured Eubacteriales bacterium
AACTTGAATTGGAAACTTCCAACCCTTTAAAATCGGCATAGTATTATCTCCTTTTCTAGTTTATTTTTGTCATTGCTCCTTTAATCACTGTTTGAGCAGGAGAATTTATTTCGGCTCCTGCATTTCCTTTAGCAGTAAACTTTGCTCCAGCTTCGCATACTATATTTGACTTGGATTTTAAATTTGCACTATTAACATTTATATTTAATTTCCCTGCAGAACTGGAAATACTTACTCCTTTTTGCTTTTCAACAGATAAAATATCTTGACCTGCGGAAAGAGAAATTTTTTTGTCTGCTTTAAGTTCGATTTCTCCTTTTTTAAAATCAACTTTAAAAGAAGTTTTCCCTGATTTTTCATTCACCAAAACCTGTTCATTTGAGCCATCATCAAGCGAAATAACATGACCTTTTTTAGTGGTAACAGTTATCTTTTGATTATCTTTCTTGTTATCTATTTCAATTTTAAGTCCAGCAGGAAACTGTATAAGCATTATTTCATTTTTTTCATCTACATTAATCGGAGGCTGATTTTTTGAGTTGTATAAACTTCCTAGAATCACAGGATCATTTATTTTTCCGTCAAGAAATCCAACGATAACTTCTTCTCCTTTGGAGGGTATAAAAACACTTCCATATTTTTCTCCAGCAAACTTTGCCATAACATCAGCAAAGGGAGTCTCAAGAGATTCGTCAACGAGAGTAACTTTGACTCTATTTAATTTATCAGGGTCTTTCAAATCTTTAACAATACCTCGTTTAAGACCTACAATTTTATTATTCTCAAATGAATTATGAAGCATATACAACCACCTTCTTTAAATTAAAATCCAACTCCATTTTTTTGAGGATTTACTCTATTTGTATGCAATTTAAGATAAGTAACAAACCTTTCCGGATAACAACAATGCCTTATTTGAGTGATTATATAATTATTGTCAATCGGATCGCCAAAATCTTCAATGGTAACACCTGTTCCAAGCTCTGCATCTGGGTAACCGTAAATTTCTACATTAAGTTCAAGCAAATTAAGTTCTCTTTTATTATAAAGCGCTTGAGATAAAAACTTTGCTTCTTTAACCGATCTAACAGTATTATCTATTATTCTAACAGTATTTTCATCATTTATGTTTGTAGTTAAGGAAGCCGCAGTTTTTCCCTTCCCTATAACATCAGAATTAATAGCTTTTGCTTCTACTAATTTTTCATAGTCTTTTTTATTTATGCTTACAACTTCAACAGATTTAGGGATTCCCCAAATACTGGCCGAAAGTTTTATATTATAAATTTTTCTATCAGGACTTATTTTTAAACCTGTAGATTTAAGTGCAGAAATGCTAACGAAATAAAGTTTACCTTGACTTATAAAAAACATACATCCCGTATAATTTGCAATCCTACATAAGAATTCATAATCACTTTCATTTTGCTGGTATATATCCGATTCAAATTCGACTTCATCTTTTATATTAATAAAACTTCCTTTTAATTTACCTGAATACGCATTGCAAACATTTTTTACCACCATAGAATATTTATGCAAATTTTTTTTCAGCTCTGTTTTTTTGCTCGTCATCATCCACATTTTAGCATCCATGCCTTGGATTACCAAAGTAGTTATAGATTTATTATCAATGCTTAAATCAAAAGCTGAGATATACCCAATAAAAACGCTTTTCAAATCTGCTTTTTTCGATAATTGATGACCAAAAGAAACTTCAAGCTTTGATCCAACTTTTATGTCCGAAAAATCCGAATGGATTTTAATAACATTTTTTTTCCTTATATCATCTTTTTTAATAAATGTCCTCATTAATTTAAATTCAATGCTACATGTACTTGCTTCACACCCAACAGAAGACAAAACTTCGGCACTTGAAATTATTACCTCATCAGAGCTCCACTTTTTACCGTCTATTTTTACTTCTACTGCTGGCGCAGCAATGTCTCCGATTTTTTTGATATAATCTTTCCATGATACAGCCACTAAAATCACCCGCTTTCATAGCCCTAAAATATGCCGTTTCTTCTTCTGTCGATCGACATTTTATTTTCAATTTTGTCTACTATTATTCTTGATATATTTTCAATGTTAATTTCACTCATGTAGGAGTTTATAATATCCATAATTTCTTTTTTCCCTAAAGTTTTTTCCATAATTCTCTTTTCCATAGATTTTAAGTCAGAGATTTCTGGAGTTATAACTACAGGATTTTCTTTTATTAAAAATTCTTCATTTTTGTTTGTTTTTTCTTTTATAGGTTTATTTTTCACTACTTCATTTTTTTCATTTTCATGATAATTTCTGTTTTGCTTATATACTATATAAGATTTATCATAATCAAAATT
>CAKUXU010000140.1 GCA_934700635.1 uncultured Eubacteriales bacterium
ACAACACAAAAGACCTGGTAATCAAAACCAGGTCTTTTTAATTGAATAAACTACGTATGTAATCTTTTATAGTTTGAAAATACGTCTCAAACAATACGGAGGCAAGAAGGCTAGTAAGAATACCAAGAACTATTCCCCATAGACGACTGAATAAAGTAACTCGCCGATATAGCCATTTTGCATCTACAATATATTGCTTTTTTTTCTGAATTTCGTTATCAATTTCTTCATATTTTTTAATTGCCTGAGCAAATAATTCATAAGATTGACTTGTGTTTTTTGATTCCATGGTTTTAGCATTTTTAAATAAAATTTCTGATTCTTGCTCTAACTCCAAAATCTTCTTCCAAAATTTGCCATGTTCAATATTTTGCAAATCATACTTACTATATTTCTTTTTCCATCTAGAAAAATCGCGATCTTTAACATCATATATATATTTATACATATCCAATTTTATACGCATAAAATGGTTTTGCGCCTTACGTATATTGTCTTCTATGTACTCGTCATTCACGTCTTTTTCATAACATCGTGATATATGGTCAAATACATCTCTTAAATTATTAAGTAATGCAATTGGGAATTTGTGAAATCGGCGTTCAACATAATAAACCATGAGTTTAACTTCGCTTTGATATTCATGATAAAGTTTAATTATTTCATTTTGTTGCACTTCATTAAGCATTTTATTTCACACAAACCCTTCCTAAATACGTTTCGTACATTTACAGCATGCATTTTCATTGTTCGATTTTGAGCCAAGTAAATATTGCCACTTGTAAAAAATAAATTTTGAGGACGAAAAGGTTTTTTAAATGTATTATGCCTTTTCAACAAATCGTCCCACGAAGAACGTCTTATTGCATCAGCTTCCATGTGTAAATCTTTTTCTATCATCCTCTCCAAACCCTTATTCATAACGTTTCATCTCCATTTATTTACTCCTTTTATATTGTATATTATATACATCTTCTATTATATCATACGTTGTCAAGTCTTATACGTTATTTTTTTAAAATTTTATATTTTTTTTATATTCTGTGATGTCTACATATGTAGAATAAATCCCGCCGGTGACGGGGCTAAAAAATGTAGCCTCTAAAAAAGCCAACGAAAAAGGAACGGGAGTTAAAACCCGTTCCCTTTTTCTTTAATATTTTTACGCTACGCACTCTTCAAATGTCGATAGGTAAGCAAAATATTTTGCAAAACTACATACTCATTGTAATTAAGTTCTGTTTTTTTATTGAAATCACACAATACATCCAATGTTTCATGCAGTGCTTGTTCAAAGTCCTGCCTAAAAAGACAATTGATAGCATTTTGAGAACAAATTTCTTGTCTTTCTGATAACGGTTCTACAGAATACCTTTTTTGCTCTTGCCTATATGTGTTATAATCAATATAATTTTGTATATATCTGTTTCTACATACAGCAAGATAATCCTGTATACATGTATTATGCTTAACATAAGTTGAAATACGCTCAAAACATGTGAAAATTTCTTCTTTTGACAAATGGCCTTGCTTTTTTAATTCGTACAAATCGTGTTCCATTTTCAAACAAAAATTATTTCTATCTTCGTGTAATTTCATAATATCATCTTCTTTCTAAATAATATTATAGTCTATCCGGAAGAATGACTAATAACACTAACGACAATATTAACAACAATAAAATCTGGATCAAAAATTTATGTTTGAGCAAGTTTTTCACTTCCAGAATACAATTCACATCATCAATACTGATATTCTCCCATTTATGATATGTAATATTATCTTCAAGAGAATCTAACTCGGAAAGATCCTCTGAAATTTGTTGAAGCCTGCCATCGTTAGATCTTTTATGCTCTACTGACATATTATGTTCAATGCCTGAAAAAGATTTTGCGGGCCTCATTCTTGTTGCATAACCATATTCTATTGTACATAATTGATTCCATGCAGTTCTACCAATGTTATGTACAAATTTAAGGATTTCTGCGTGATTGGATTCTAAAAAATTATTTTTTTCTACGTTTGATTCAATCGGATAATATTGATTGTATAATTTATCGTTCAAAAAATTCATCACATTATCATCTCTCTTATAAAATAAGCCCCGCCGGTGACGAGGCTTATTTCTTCTTACTATCTTACCGTAACGATATACCGATAGGGAACCCCTTTGATCGTCCCGGTAATCGTCGTTTTGCCTTTCTTCAAACCTTTGACTACTTTCTTTTTGGAAATGGAGACGATTTTTTTATTCTTAACTTTCCATTTTCCGGTCTTGATCGTTATCTTTTTGCCTTTTTTCAAAGTTTTTTTGATAACTTTAACAGTCTTTTTC
>CAKUXU010000141.1 GCA_934700635.1 uncultured Eubacteriales bacterium
AGTGGATATTTTTGCAACTTTTTAAAAAAGGCCTTGCATATAAAAGTGAAGCTGCTGTCAATTGGTGTACTTCTTGTAAATGCGTTCTTGCCAATGAGGAAGTCATAGACGGTAAATGCGAAAGATGTTCGAGTGAAGTTATTAAAAAGACTAAATCTCAATGGATGCTTAAAATAACAAGTTATGCACAGCGACTTGTTGATGATCTTAAGCTTGTTGATTACCCAGAAAAGGTTAAAAATCAACAAATAAACTGGATTGGAAAATCTGTTGGCGGAGAAATTCTTTTCGAAACTAATACAGGAGAAAGCATTAAGGTTTTTACAACCAGACCGGAAACAATTTTCGGAGTTACATATTTAGTTATTTCTCCGGAACATTTATTTATAGAAAAATGCAATAAATTTATAAAAAATATTGATGAAATCAGAAATTACCAAGAACAAGCAAAGAAAAAATCAGACCTTCAAAGATCTGAACTTTCAAAAGAAAAAACAGGTGTTAAATTAGTCGGTATTGAAGCGATAAATCCAGTAAACGGAGAAAAAATGCCTGTATTCGTTGCCGATTATGTTTTAACGACTTATGCTTCCGGAGCTATTATGGCTGTTCCCGCACATGATGAAAGAGATAAAGAATTTGCAAAAAAATATGATATTCCACAACTTGAAGTCATAAAAGAAGAAAATGGAAAAGAAGTTTTAGTAAATTCTGGATTCTTAAACGGACTTAACCCAAAAGAAGCTAAAAAAACTATTTTGAATTGGCTTTCTTCAAATAAAAAGGGAAATGAAAAAGTTAATTTTAAACTCAGAGATTGGGTGTTTTCAAGACAGAGATATTGGGGTGAGCCTATACCTATAGTTAAATGTGAAAAATGCGGATTCGTACCTATTGATGAATCTGAACTTCCGCTTACTTTGCCCAGCCTTGAAAAATTTGAAGCTTCACATGATGGTGAGTCTCCTCTTGCAAACGCAAAAGATTGGGTGCAAACTACTTGCCCTAAATGCGGAGGAAAAGCAGAAAGAGAAACCGATACAATGCCTCAATGGGCGGGATCCTCTTGGTATTTTTTAAGGTATCTTGACCCTGAAAATAAAAATGAAATTGCATCTAAAGAAGCCATAAACTATTGGATGCCTGTAGATTGGTACAATGGCGGAATGGAACATACTACTCTTCATCTTCTTTACAGCAGGTTTTGGTATAAATTCTTGTATGATTTAGGAATAGTTCCATCTCCTGAGCCGTATAAAAAACGTACGAGTCATGGACTTATACTCGGAGAAAATGGCGAAAAAATGAGTAAATCCAAAGGAAACGTTGTTAACCCCGATGAAATAGTTGCAAATTACGGTGCAGATACGATGCGTATATATGAGATGTTTATAGGAGACTATGAACAGCCAGCCCCATGGAGTACTACGGGAATAAATGGAAGTAAAAGATTTTTAGAAAGATATTGGGGCCTTCAAAATCTTTTAAGTGATTCTGAAAATACTAAAAATAAAAAACTGGAATCTTCATTTCATAAAACTATTAAAAAAGTTACTAATGATATTGAAAATTTAAAATTCAATACCGCTATAGCTGCTTTGATGAGTTTAATAAACGAAATTTACGCTTTTGGAAGTATATCAAAAGAACAATTAAAAATCTTTACTTGTTTGCTTTCTCCATTTGCACCGCATGTAACAGAAGAGATTTTTGAGAAATGTAGTTTGGGAACAGGTCTTGCTTCTCTTCAAAAATGGCCTTCTTATGACGAATCAAAATGCACAGATGATGAAATAGAAATGGTTTTACAAATCAATGGTAAAATAAAAGCTAAATTTATTTGCCAAAGAGGTCTTGAAAAAGAAGAAGTTTTTGAAAAATCAAAAGAAATAGAAAACTTTTCAAAAAATTTAGAAGGAAAAAATATAGTTAAAGTTATATATGTTCAAGACAAGCTTTTAAATATTGTTGCAAAATAAGATTTTAGAATATAAAAAATATAAAAATCATAAGCTTTAATGGTTATATCCGAATTTATCTTGAAGGGAGATAATTTAATGGATTTTGGAGCTAAAGAAAAAAATAAGCTTGATATTCTTGTTAATGAAGCTTCTGAAGCTCTTGATGAGTACATGAAAATGGATCAAAATCAAATAGACAAAATAGTAAAAGAAATGGCATATGCCGCAATGAAAAATCATGTTCGACTTGCTAAAATGGCTTTTTTAGAAACTAAAAGAGGAGTATTTGAAGATAAAATTATAAAAAATATGTTCTCTTCCGAATATGTATATAATTATATAAAGAGTAAGAAGACAGTTGGCATCATAAG
>CAKUXU010000142.1 GCA_934700635.1 uncultured Eubacteriales bacterium
CTATAAGGTAAATGGTGTATCAATTTAAATAGACGAAGAAAAAGAGACCAACGATATGTAACCTCAACATTTGAAGCATATATCTTAGTCTCTTCTTTTTGATACATGATACTATTACGTTATGTTACTTTCTTTACAGTGCAAAATATTTTTTTAATCTTCCCGTAATAAATTACTTTTCATCTCTTTTTATAAATAACCAACTCTGGATTCACACCATCTGCCTCATACGTGCAAACCAAAATAAAGTCCATATTGGCAAGAACTCCGAAATGCCTTTCCCCACCAAATTCCGATTCTAATTGATTTCCCAAATATGTTGTCTCATCATCCAAAAACTTCACATTCCTGCCGTTTGGTAATCTATACTCAAGATTCACATACTTTTCGACAAGTGCATTCAGTTTTTCAACCTTAGGAAGTCCCTCTATATGGAGGTCATTAATTTCCTGCATTAACAGCTTCTTAAATTCTTCAAACTGTCCATTATCGCTAAGTTGCTCATACTTTTTCCAATAATCTAATGTTGGAAGTAATTTCTCCATATACGAACGAGCCTGCTCCTCAGTGAAATTTTCATTCGCCATATTCTTGGCACAGACATCAATCAGTTCATTCATATTGTTGTAAGTATAAACTCCATCAGCATAGCACCACTTACAATACTCCTCATTTAGCGTTCCATCACTATCACGACTAATAATCGCATCATCCTCAATCGGCATTCCACAGCACTGACAAATAAGCTGCCTTGGTTCACCCAAAAGTTTGTTAATTGACACATCGAATTCTTTGGATAACAGTTTTAATGTCTCCGTATTAGGAATTGTCTCTCCATTTTCCCAGCGGGATACTGCCTGTCTTGTGACCATGACTTTGCTAGATAATTCGTCTTGGGATAAGCCTCTTTTTTTGCGGAGTTTTAAAATAATGTCTTTTGTTTCCATTTCATGCACCTCCCTTGGGGATATGATAGCAGAAATAGGAGTGTTGGGAAAGCAACTAGAAGTTTCCTTAGTAATTATGAATAAATATAAATTTTATTATCTCTTATCTCTATTCTTTCTTTTTATCATCATTTTTAACTTTAGGTAACGAAAAAATATTAGCATTATTCGAAATTAAAATTCTCGGTGCAAAACCTTCATAATGTCCATCCGACCATTCTCCTTTTCCTTTATCAAACAGTTCTCTTCTTTTCTCCTTGTTTGAAGGAATTATTGTTATAGGAAGCTTCTTTTCCAATACTGCTTCATCTACTTTTGAAAAAATTATTAACTTATTATTAGAATTTTTCCATAACCAATCAATCAATTTTTCCCACCACATTTTATCCGTATCACCAATAGACATACCAAACACACAGATAATACTACTACGCTCTATCATATTAGTAGCAACTTCTATTTTCCCCTGTCCAAGCTCCTCATTCATCCTTTCTTTTATAAATATATCTTTAAAATCTTTTTTTTCTTTAAGAAAATCATTTATAATCTGACTCTCATCATTTACCCCTAATATCATTTCTTCATCTACAGTTCCATGTATATGAAGAACACTGCCTATAGAATTATTTCGTGTTGCATGTATTCCTTGATGTGAACCTATTATTCTTTTTTCATCGCCATAAAGCTCTATAATTTTATCTAATATATTAGTATAATTAAAATCAATATAAGAATATGTAAATTCTTCATTTTTATGCATTTTTAAGGTTTCTTCTATAGAATTGATATCCTTAACAGACATTCCTGCATAAAACTCTAACATACTCCTATTAAATTCTTCAATAATACTTTCTTGATCATCAAAGCAATATCTTTTTTGTTCTTTTTCCAAATATTCTATAAGCAATCTATCCAACTCTTCTTTATCATCATAAAATTGCTTCAAAGTATCTTCTGATACCTCCCCAAGTTTTTCTCCCAATTTTTTTTCTAAATCAGCCCAATTCATCTTATCCTCTTCAAGCCATTTTCGAATCATATTATTTTCTCTTGCTTTATCTATAAAATACGGATAAAAACTTGAATATGTTGTATTCAAACCTAAATTTATATCAAAACCGTTACCAATAAAAAATGTAATATTCATATATATTTTTTTATCTCCTTATTCTATTGTATATTTCACTCATTATATCTATAATTCTTTTGTTCAAGTTCCTTGAATTTAAATAATTAATTATCCTCTCCCTCAAATATCCTACTCATCGTCTTCTCCATATCCCTAACCAAATCAACTACCAATGCATTCCCCATCATAAAGAATCTCTTCCGAACAGGCATTTCTATTTTTTTTCCATCCATTAAACAATACTTTGTAT
>CAKUXU010000143.1 GCA_934700635.1 uncultured Eubacteriales bacterium
CCGTCACAGGAGCTGGAGGTCTCTTCCCCAATCCCCTTGCGGTCGATCAGAATTACTTTCTTTCCCTTCTTGCTCAGGTTGTAGGCGATCGAGCAGCCGATGATGCCTCCGCCGATCACAACCACATCAGTTTTTGTCATATCTACGCCTCCGGTATTTGTTTTCTTTGAGTACAAATGATGCTGGGGTGCAACAGGCTTTTGCTTGCTTTAAATTATAGCACAAAGCTATAATTAGAAAAGTAGAAATAAACCATATTATATATTTCAAAAAATATGCGAAAATTCCGTATACTCATATCAAAAACAAATTGCAAATGGCTACATAACAATAAAAGGCGGACATCGTGTTGGAATCGCTTCCTCAGTCACATATGAAAATGGGATTATTACTGGGATCAAAGATATAATTTCTTTTAATATTCGTATTTGTAAAGAATTTAAAGGTTGCAGCGATGAAATATTTAATATTATCAAAGAAAAACCACAAAGTATTTTAATCGCCGGAGCTCCTTCAAGCGGTAAAACAACATTACTTCGAGATCTTGCCAGAAAAATTTCAAAAAATAAAAAAGTCACAATTATAGATGAAAGATATGAAATAGCAGCATGCTTTGACGGAGAACTAAACATGGACATAGGTGCAAGCGATGTTATCTCTGGCATACCTAAACATATCGGAATATTAAGAGCTATAAGATGTCTTTCCCCTGAGGTAATAATATGCGATGAAATTGGAGACATAAATGAATCAAAATTAATAAAACAAGCTTTAAACTCAGGAGTAAAAATAATAGCAAGTATTCACGCAGAAAACGAAAATGAAATACTAAAAAAGCCTCAAATAAAAAGTCTTTTAAGTACAAAAGCTTTCGAAAAAATTATTATTTTAGATTCTTTAAATGTAGGAAAAATATATAAAGTTATGGAGGTAAATGAAGTATCAAATGATAATAGTAAAAATTTCAGGGATTATTTTTTTGATTCTTTCAGGAATTTCGTCGGGGATGTTTATTTCGCATCGAAACCTTAATCATATATATTTTTTAGAGGAATATATATCTTTGCTTTCAAATTTTAAAACCGAAATAAAATACACGCAAAAGCCTGTAATAAATATCCTTAAAAACTACGAAAAAGAAAAATATTTATTTCCACTGATTCAAAATTGTATTTGTTTAATGCAAAAAACAGATTTTAAAACTTCATGGGAAAAAACTTTTTCAGGACTCTACAAAATTTATGGAATTACTCCAAGAGAAGAATACATAATAAAAAACTTTGCCTCCAAAGTTGGTACTTCAGATATACAAAGTCAAATTAATTATTTTGATTATAATATTTCACTGATAAAACCATATTTAGAAAAATTACTTGAAAATAAATCTAAAAACCAGAAGCTTCCTATAATTCTCGGAATATGTGCCAGTTTAGTAATTTCCATAATTTTAATATAACTTTCAAAAGTTAATAAGCAGAAAGGACGTTATTAATGAATATTGATCTCATTTTCAAAATAGCAGCCGTCGGAATTATAGTAGCTGTACTTAACCAAGTTTTGATTAGATCAGGCAGAGAAGAGCAAGCAATGATGACAACCTTAGCAGGTCTTATAGTAGTATTAATGATGATAATTCAACAAATAGATATTTTATTCAGAACTATAAAATCTGTTTTTAATTTATAAAAACTCAGAATCAAAAGGAAGTGAGAAAATATGGATACAATTAATATTATAGTTATGATTTCTATTATAGCTTCTTTTTCGGTAATTTTAAAAAAATATGCACCTGAATACTCTATACTAATAAATATTTTTCTTGGATTTGCAGTAATTATTTATTTAATTTCATATATCTCCCCTATATTTGATTACATAAAAAATTTGATTAATCTCGCAAAAATACCTACTAAATATGTGTCTGTGCTTTTTAAATCATTGGGAATATGCTTTATTTCACAATTTGCTTCAGATTCTTGCAAAGATGCCGGTGAGATTTCTTTAGCTTCCAAAATAGAATTTATAGGAAAAATCGCAATGATTACAGTTTCGCTTCCTTTGTTTGAAGAAATCACAAATATAGCTATAAGTTTCATGGGAGCAAAATAACAATGAAGTTACTGATTAAATTATTATCTTTTTTAATGATTTTCTCATTTTTTATATTAAAAGTAGAAGCTATAGAAGATAAAAATAGCATAACTGAAAATATTTATAACGAACAATTTAATATAAGTGGAGCAAATAAACTTAAAGATTATATTCCTAAAGAATCTAAAAAAAGTTTGGAAGAAATGGGTATATACTCTGGAAACTTT
>CAKUXU010000144.1 GCA_934700635.1 uncultured Eubacteriales bacterium
ATATAGTTACAGTTGCATCATTTTGTAGCAAAAGTATAGCAAGCGGCTTTCCTACTATACCACTTCTTCCTATTACTGTGCAATGCTTTCCTTGTAAATTTATTTTTTCATGCTTTAAAATTTCAATTATTCCTGCAGGAGTGCATGGAATTAATTCGCTGGTTCCTTGCATTAATTTTCCTATGTTTGTTTGTGTAAAAGCATCTACATCTTTTGTAGGATTTATGCTATTACAAATCTTTTCTTTTTCTAAGTGTGTAGGTAATGGAAGTTGCACTAAAATTCCTGAAGTATTTTGATCTTCATTAAGCTTTAAAATTAAATTTATTATTTCTTCTTGACTTACATCTTCTGGAAAAGCATACTCTTTTGAGTTTATTCCTATTTTACTGCATGCATTTTTTTTATTTTTTATGTATGTTTTTGAAGCTGGATTATTCCCTACAGAAATAACAGCCAAACCAGGTGAAATACCGATTTTCTTTAAATTAAGTACTTCTTTTTTTAAATCCTCAAGTATTTTGTTTGCTATTTCCTTTCCATTTATTTTCATTTATATTCCACTTTCCTTGATTTAAATCTGATTAGCACGTAAAATATAAGCGCTTTGGAAAATATTATATCATATATTGGAGGATTTTAAAAGTGAAAATAAAAAAAGCCGTTATTCCAGCCGCAGGATTCGGAACAAGAATTTTACCATCGACAAAATCAATGCCAAAAGAAATGTACCCTCTTATAGACAGACCTACAATTGATTATATAGTCAGAGAAGCGGTAGACTCAGGTATAGAAGATATACTCATAATAACCTCAAGAGGTAAAAATGTCATAGAAGACTATTTTGACGAAAGTCCTGAGCTTGAAAAATCTCTTGAAAAAAACGGAAAACTTGAAATTAAAAAAGAAATCAGAGAAATATCAAATTTGGCAAATATATATTTTATACGCCAAAAGGAAGCAAAAGGTCTTGGAGATGCAATTCTTCATGCAAAAAGTTTTGTTGGAAACGAACCGTTTGTTGTTCTTTACGGAGACGATGTTATGACTTCTTCTAAAAAACCTGTATGTCGTCAACTTATTGATGCATATGAAGAATTTAATCTTGCGGTAGTTGCAGCAAAAGAAATGCCGAGAAGTCAAATAGGAAGGTATGGATCTTTAAAAGTTGATAACATAAGAGATAATATTTTTAAATGTACTGATATGGTTGAAAAGCCAACACCAGATAAAGTTTTGTCTTTGTATTCAATTTTAGGCAGATGTGTGCTTACTCCTGAAATATTTGAAATACTTGAAAATACCGCTCCTGGAGTTGGCGGAGAGCTTCAACTTACGGATGCAATGAAAGTTTTAGCAAGAAGAGATGGCATGATAGCATTAGACTTTGAAGGTAAAAGATATGATATGGGAAGTAAAATAGGGATTTTAAAGGCGTTTTTTGAAATTGGAATCAGACATAGTGAAGTGGGAGAAGAGTTTAGAAATTATGTCAAAGAAGAAATCAAAAATTTATAAAACTTTTTAAAAAATAATGCTTGCAAATAAAATTTATTTATGTTAGTATTAAGCTATGTATACTGCGATAATTTTGTAGTATATTGAAAATATCAGCGTTCCTCTGTTTGGAAAAGCGCCAAGCACGAACGTGTAGATTACATGGAGGAAAAGTATGGATTCATTATTAAAAATATCGGAATCATCTATGAAAAGCACTTTGCCTGTGTTCAACGTCGGAGATACTGTTAAAGTTGACGTTAACATAAAAGAAGGCAACAGAGAAAGAGTTCAGGTATTTGAAGGAATAGTTATTGCCAGAAAAGGCAGTGGAATTTCCGAAACTTTTACAGTTAGAAAAATTTCTTACGGCTGTGGAGTAGAAAGAACTTTCCCGATGCATTCTCCTAGCGTTAAAGATGTAAAAGTAGTAAGAAAAGGACTTGTTCGTAGAGCCAAACTTTACTATTTGAGAGATCGTGTCGGAAAAGCAGCAAAAGTTAAAGAAAAAATTAACTAAAAGACATGAGGGGAATATATCCCCCCTGTTTTTTCTAGTATTTTGTAGCATTTTAAATAGTTTATACCTGATTTTATCTATATATTTTGATTTTTTGTAAAAATAGGGGCGTGAGTATTATGAATGAAAAAAACAAAGAAGAAAATATTAATGAATTTGAAAATCCTGCGGGAAAATTTTCTGCATTTTGTTTTGAGTGGAGTGAAACTATAGTACAAGCTTTTATACTGGTTGTTTTAGTTTTTACATTTTTATTTCGCGGATTTACAGTTGATGGACAATCTATGAT
>CAKUXU010000145.1 GCA_934700635.1 uncultured Eubacteriales bacterium
AAACTATTAAAAAATTGAATTAAGAAAGCTGGTTATATGAAAAAGATAAATAAATATAACACTACTGTTAGATATTTTAGTAAAAGTAGATGTAATAATATTTACGATAAAGAAATAGAAAGATTAGCTAAAGGAAAAAAAGTAAAAAAATATGAAAAAGGAATTATTAGATTTGAAGCTCAAGTAAAAAATGAGCATTTGAAGTATAGAAATAAAAAGCAAAGTATTGATAGGAGTTTTGAAAAGTATTTTACCTATGAAATGTACAAGTATTATATGGAGAATATGATAATAAAAGTTGTAGGAAAAGGAGACTTCTATTGTTTAAGAGAGGCAGAAAAGATTATTGAGATAGCAGATATTAAAGATAAGTATAAAAAAGAATTAAGGGAGTTTTTAATATATACCTCTATGAAGAGATGTTTAAGTAAAACTAAAGATAAATATGGTAGATATAAGTTTGTAAAGTATACAGATATTCTTTCAGATTTAGGTATAAACCCTATAATTATTCCTGAGAGATGGAGAGTAAAAAAAATAGAAAATCCACTAAGAGAATTAATTAATATAGTTAATAAATAAAAGTAGATGTGTTAAAAAACTTTAGTTTGATGAGACAAATAAAAAAGATAAAAAAATATATTAAAAACGATAGAAATAATAATATTAAATGTATCATTGAGATAGGTAGTTTTTTGATACATTATAAAATTTAAATTTATTGGAGGATAAATAAGTTGATAATAAAATATTTAAGGGTTTCTACCACAAAGCAAAGTACAAAAAGACAAGAATTACTAATGGATAAAATAGGAGTAAATTTTGATAAAGAATATATAGATAAGGTCAGTGGAAAAGATGCAAACAGACCAAAGTTAAATAAGATGATTAATGAAGTAAGAAAAGGAGATATTATATATTGTGAAAGCATAAGTCGTCTTGGACGTAACGTTGATGATTTAAGAGAAATATGTAAGGTGTTAGGAGATAAAGGTGTAGTAGTGCATTTTGTTAAGGAAGGGTTTAACACGTCTGGTAGTACATATTTATTTTTATTGACTGTCCTTGGTGCTGTTGCAGAGATGGAAAGAGAAATGACTCAAGAACGTGTAAATCAACGAGTTTCTCAATTAGTTTTCGAAAAAAATGAATATGGAATAATAAATACTAAAAGTGGCAAGTGGTTTGGAAGAGAAAAAAAAACAATAGAATCATTGCCTAAAAATTTCAAAAAGTATTATTTACAAATGAAGGACAAACAAATAACAAAGGTAGAGATGGCTAAATTATTGCAATGTGGAAGAGCAACATTATATAGATGGATAAAACTGTATGAAGAAAATAGTTAATATATTTTGTCTAATTATTATTTATATATTTATAATATATCTGTAAAGGGCGGAGCTTGTCTCCGTTTATTTACCCTTTATAGATATAGTATAAGTATATATAATTTTTTATTACAAAATAAAAAATACTTATTATATAACTTAAGACACCTCAATTTATGTTGTATTTTTTAAGTGTTCTATTAAGGAGAATTATTTTTTTAATGAGGCTGTGTATAAAGTAAAAAAGACCCTAATGGGTCTTTTTTATTACTCCGAAGGAGTAATGAGCTCCATGCAATGGCGAACCCGTGCTTATGCATATAAGTGCTAGTGAGTTACGTCTTTTAAAGACGTTTTTTACTTTTGGTGGAATATAAAAACTATAGTTGTAATACGACTTATGTTTCAATAAACGTACTACGACTTTTTTTGTATCGAGTATACGGTTTGATGTAGAACTTAAAGTATAAAATGTAATACGTTTTAAATAGATTAATGTGTATTATGTCTTTAGAAATATAAAAAAATACGTATTATAAAACAAAAACTTGAATATATACTGATTTTAATATAAACCTTAAAAAAGGAGAAATTATTATGTATATAAATTTGAAGCCAGTTGGTAGAGCTATTAAAAATTTTATAAAAAAAGATGTTAAGAAAAATTTATCTATAGTTTTAGTGTCTTCAATAGTATTATATATAGCTATTAGTTATTTAATAGCAAGAGCTTTTGCTATGATGGTAAATATCAACAACTATAGTATTATTACTTTTTTATTTAAAAAAGAAAATTTAAAAAGTTATGGGTTACTTTTAACAGCAATATTGTTTGCATATTTATTATTTTCAATGTTCCTAATAATAGAAAAAAGTATAAATAATTTGGGTAATTCTAAGATTGCAGACTATAAAGCTTTGAGAGGTCTAACTGGCAAAAATGGCTTACTGCTATCTAGAAATG
>CAKUXU010000146.1 GCA_934700635.1 uncultured Eubacteriales bacterium
AAAAAGGATATACGCCAAACTTTTCTTTATATGAAAGACTTGCAACATTACATTTTCATTATTTAAATGAAGCGCTAATCACAAAGGAGATTTTCAATGAAGAATAACCTGCTCACCGTAATAATTCCAACGTATAACACAAGGAATTATTTGGAACGTTGTTTAAATTCCGTTACGAACCAATCATTAAAAGAAATAGAAATTATTATAGTAGACGATAATTCAACAGATGGCACTTCGGAAATCATTCAAAAATATGTGAAACAATTTTCTAACATCACATACTATCATAATTCAGAAAATCTTGGCCCTGGAGGTGCTAGAAATGTAGGATTAAAATTTGTAAAAACAAAGTATGTATGTTTTTTAGATAGCGATGATTGGGTAGATACCGGTATGTATAAAAAAGCAATACACATGCTTGAAACAAATTGCAGCTGTGATATTACAATTTGTGGCATTAAAACAGAATTTGATAATCCATATTGTGTAAAAAATCGTTATCAATATAAAGATGCTAATATTATTACAAATGAATTTGCATTATCTCTCTTATGTAAAACCGAAAATCAAGACATTTCAATTAGTTCTTTGCTAGGAAATAAAGTTTTTAGAACTAAATTAATTAAAGAACATAACATATTTTTTGAACGGTTATATTTTGAAGATGAACTATTTTCCTTTTTAGCTATTTTGAATGCAAATAAAATTGCACTTTTGCCTGATGTATATTTACATTACTACCAACGTCAATCTTCTATTATGCATTCTTTTTCGAGAAAATATATAGATGACACTTTAGAAATTTTCCTTATCCTCAAAAAATATTTAGAAGAAAAAAGCATTTTTTGTATTTATCAATCATATTATTATGCTTTCTTTATGCGTTGTTATTTTTCTTTAATGAATGTACTTTTCTCTTCAGAACAGAACCTAGATGTACAACGGAAATATCTTCTATACTTTGCAAACTCTTTTGAAGAAAATTTCAATTTAACAGATGTTATACATTATATGGATATAAATGTTCTTAAAAGAATTTTTTTAATAGATTAGTATCTTAAAATAGTCGTTCAAACATTTTTACTTTTGAACGACTATTGCTAACTAGAATACATAATCTTTTAAATAATCTTTGTATTTTTTTTCGAAAAAAATCAAAGATTCTGGCTTCAAAGTCGCAATGGCAATTTTCGCATGCTTAAAAACAAACCAATGTTTTGTGCAAATTATTTCCTTTTCGTTTTTATCCAGCCACATTTGTATATATGAAAAACCATCTTTTCTTCCAAGCTTTCCAAGAGCCTCAATAAAGCTTGACGCAGTATAAAAATTTTTTTCGCACATTAATTGATTGCAGAGAATATTGTACGCTTCCATAAGTTTTTTCTCTCCAATTATATCAGCAAGATGCTCCCTTATATGAGCATCAGAATCTGTCAAAGCATTACAAATTAGTCTATTTATTTCCACAGACTTTGTAACTAGAAGAAATGACTCTAATTTGTATCTGTTTAAATCAACTGTTCCAGATTTAGATTTCTTAAAATACGAGATAATCCATGGCATGACAATATTTAATTGCTTTTCGCTATAAGCAAATTTTAAAACCATATCCGTTTCATAAGAAATTCTATCAACAGTAGTTAATATTGTATCTGTAAAAAAATCAGAAAGAAATCTTCGCAAATGCGCTTTTGCAAAATTGTACTTATCACATGATAATAATAATTCTTCATAGAAATTCATAATACCTGTTAGTACATTAGAATTACAGGTATTAATTGTATGTTTAAGTTTTTCTTCAAATTTAAATATAATAGGCTCTATATCTTTTTCTAACATTTCACAAGAATAATCCAAAATTTCTGTCACTGTTAAAATATCATGCTCCAACATATTTTTTAGTAATTCAATAAATTCTTCGTCGTTATCGTGTATGAAATTGATAATTCCATGAATATTTAATGTTTCATAAAAATTCGATATATATGTATTTTCTATAAGCGCATTCTTTAATCTGGAAGTCAAAAAACGCATATTATTTTTATCGTATTCAATGTATGTAAGATGTGTAATGTCAAAAGGGACGTTTGAATTTTGTTCTTTCAACAAAAAGATATTTTCAGCATCCTTAAATGTATGAGCTATTCCCAATTCATAAAATACATTAGGATTACAATTTGTCAAATCCACTATTATAAATTGAGCCTTTAATAATTCAGTTAAGATTTTTGTAATAATAGGTGTTGACCCTGAAATTTCATCAACCCTTACGC
>CAKUXU010000147.1 GCA_934700635.1 uncultured Eubacteriales bacterium
ACTCGAAATCACATTCATTATCGTAATACTTGAAATTCCTGGTTTTGCTAACAGCGGGCTTTTTATTATCTGCAGTAATTTCTTTTGTAGATCTACCTCTTCTAGCAGCACTTGAACTTGGCATTGCTACTATTGAGAAAGTAAATGCTGAAAGTATTGTAGCAGTAATTTTAATCAAGTTTTTATTCATTTATTAATTCCTTTCTTTTGTTTTGATGTATATATTAACGTATCATTTGAAAATGAAAGAATTTTTTTAACGGTTAACAAATTTAAATTTATCAATTTTTCTATAATTGAAAATTATTACAGTAAATTCAAAAACAGAATATTTTGATCCTTTATCTTACCGTATGTATTTAGATCTTTATTTCCTGGTAAGAAGAATAAAATCTTGTGCCAATTTTCATTCATCTCAATTCCAGGATTTAAAGTAATTTGTAAATTTTTTGTATCTTCCATTTCAATATTTAAGATTTATTGTCCATTACAATATCCCTTTTATTATAAGTCCAAAAATATCATCTTTAATTTCATTCAATATGTTAAAAAATAGGAGCTTGATATTCAGTCAAAGATTGATCTTGAGATTCAGTCAAAGATTGGTCTTGATATTCAGTCAAAGATTGATCTGGATCCAAGGTTGGGTCTAAGGTTGGAAATTGAGGTAGAGCTTTAGTTGGATTTAGGGTTGGAAATGGGGGTAGAACTTGAGTTGGATCTAGGGCTGGAAATGGAGGTAGAACTTGAGTTGGAGCTTGAGTTGGAGCTTGAGTTGGGGTTTCAATTTTGGATTTTTGAACTAAGGCTTTAATTTGGGATTGTTGAAAGAAGTTTTGAAGTTGGAATTGTTTAACTTGGGTGTAAGTTGGTGGGTCAATTTTGGGTTGTTGAAATGGGGTGTGAGTTGAGGCTTTAATTTTTGTGCGCTTAACTGAGGTTTTAGTTGGAGGGTTAATTTTAAATAGTTGAAATGGAGGTTGAGTTGGAATTTGAGTTGGAATTTGAGTTGAGATTTGAGTTGGAATTTGAGTTGAGATTTGAGTTGGGTTTTGAGTTGAGATTTGAGTTGAGATTTGAGTTGGGGTTTGAATTTGGGATTGTTGAACTGGGTTTGGATTATTACAATACTTGCTACTAAAATTATTTTTTTGTTGAAAATCTTTAAGGTAGTCATATATTGAATAATTTTGCTTATCGTAGCATATTGTATTTAATGAATTATTAACTATAGAACTTACATAAAATTTGTCATATAGTAATGCGCTTTCTTTAATTTCTTTAATATGATTAGTAAAACTTAAAAGCGTTTCTAATCTATTTACATGTTTCTTGTAGGGTCCATCTACAAATACTGTTATAACCATTTGTTTATCATAATTAACATATGATCTAAATTGTTTATATTTACAAAAAGATCTTTCTTTGTAAACAAAATAATCATAAACTTGCCAATTGCTATTTAATGATAAATCTTCCTCTCTTACATAAATATTGGGTTTACTTTCAGTCGGCCTCCTAGTGCATAAAATACTTTTTTTGGTTTCCGCATCTGTTACTGAAGTAAAACTTACATCTGCAGAAGTATCTAAAGCTTCATGTAAGATTGAGTTAAGTTCATTAATGAAATAGTTAATGTTTGTTTCTTGATCATCAATATGAAATTCGAACTTACATTTTTTAGTATAATACGGTAAAATATCGGATTTGGAAACAGCGGGCTTTTTATTATTTGCGGACTTTTTATCGATGGTAATTTCTTTTGTAGATTTACCTCCTCTGGTAGCATTTGAACTTGGCATTGCTATTGTTGATAAAACTAATGTTGAAAATATTGTAGATGTGATTTTTATTAATTTTTTATTCACTATATTTCCTACTTTCTTAATTATGATTATATTTGTATATATTAAACTATTATTTGTATATTGTCAAGATTTTAAAAAATAAAAACTCTATGGATTTTATTTCCAAAGAGTTGATTAATTTAAATAATATTAATATAATTGTTATAAAATTCATTAAATTTACCGCTGTCCAACGACTCTCGTATTTTTTCAAGAAGAG
The DNA here is from genome assembly GCA_934700635.1 of uncultured Eubacteriales bacterium. GTDB lineage: Bacteria > Bacillota > Clostridia > Oscillospirales > Acutalibacteraceae > UMGS1491. The sequence goes on from CAKUXU010000147.1 coordinate 2,068, forward strand.
TATTATAAAAATATAAATTATGCATAACACAAAGTCTCATACCAAGCATTTCTTTACTTTTCAACAGATGTCTTATATATGCTTTTGAATGATTTTTACAAGTGGGACAATCACATTTTTCATCCAGTGGGGAAGAATCGCGCTCAAATTTTGCATTTAATATATTTATAGGACCGCTCCAAGTAAAAATTTTTCCATGACGCGCATTT
>CAKUXU010000148.1 GCA_934700635.1 uncultured Eubacteriales bacterium
TTTGAAAAAGGTTAATGAAATATTAAAGAATAGTAAGTATAAAGAATATTTAACTAAACTTGAGGTTTTAGAAAAACAGCTTGATGTGGTCGCTGAAGAACAGCAATCTCCTACTTTCTTAGCTTCAAATGTAACAAATGTAAGGAAATTCAATATTGAAACTCCTGATGTTGTAATCAAAGTCAATCCTGAACGAACAGACTTAGTCGAAACCCGTGTTATTGATGGCCGCCAATGTCTTGTTATTGCCGTCAATGACCATATTGAAGTTAATGGAATTACAATACGTGCTAATGTTAATGAAGATTAGTGATTATATTTTATAGTTATTAAATTCAAAAAAATCGAGGAGAGTTTCGTGATTGAAACTCTCCTCTTGTGTTCATATGTAAGTTATAGGTAACAAATAATTGCAAAAATTTATATTCCAAAATGTCCTACTTCATACCAGCCTTTCTTAATTTTTCTGAACTGTATTCCGTCACCATACCAGGATTTAATTTCTTTTTTTGATTTTTTATAATCTTTGGTATAAATTACTCCATACATTTTCGTTTCATCATGCCAAAATATAATATAGTAATCTGTTACCCACAAGAAATCATAGTGTCCCTTATACGAAGTTTCACATATTTTTATAAGAGATTCTTTTTCCTCTTCACTCATATTAACTTTTTTACCAGTATCATTTTCTTTTAACTCATATGTTTTGTCATCAATAACTAAAATTAACATTTCCGAATTATTTTCTCTATCATAATACTTAAAAAGCATATCCTTTATTAATGTATAGTCTTTAGATACTGAATCAAAATCTTTTATATATAGTGTCTCTCTAAACAAAAAAGTCTTAATAAGAAGAAAGATAATGAGAAGAATTAACAGACTAATAACTATTTTCCTTTTTTTCATTTTACACGCTCCACATTTTCACCATATTTTTTTATTACTTCATATATTTCATTTCCAACTTAAAAGACTTTATAATACTAATTTGTAATTATGTCAAGTAAAATGACCTAGTGTTAACTATCCATGTATAAATTCATCATAGCAAAAAAACACAAACGAAATTCCAAAAAGAATTACGAAAAATAACAACTCTGTAATCACTTTCTTTGAAACAAATTTTTCGTGATTACTTTTTTTGACATATATGGTATACTTTTTTCCTTCCTTAAGCCAGCCAATATGTGAACTACTTTCAGCATTATAGTGGTAAACACCATCTATTTCATATTCAAATATTCCTTGGCATGCTCGAGTAGCATTTAAAATTTTCTTACAAGTACCAACCGTTTTTATGGTATTTATTTTCTTAGACAAATACCATAAATAAGCAACTAAAGTACCAATCAAAGACATTAAAATCTCGCCAATCATTTTTTCTCACTTTCATTCTTATAAATTCTAAGAAACTATCTTTCCATCTTTTATTTCAATTATTCTTTTACACTGTTTTGCAATCTCCATATCATGAGTAATTATAATGACTGTCTTACCATTATCATTTATTTCCTTAAAAACATTCATAATCTCCTGCCCTGTTTTCGTATCAAGTGCACCTGTCGGTTCATCCGCTAACAAAATCTCCGGTTCATTAACTATTGCTCTTGCTATGGCTACCCTTTGTTTCTGTCCTCCTGATAATTTATTAATCGGTTTACTCTTTAAATCTGCAATTCCTACTTTCTCTAATGCACTTTTTACCTTATCCTTTTTATTTTTAGCACCCTTTGTAAAATATAATGGAATCATTACATTCTCTTCAACGGTATATTCATCTATTAACGCAAAATCCTGCATTACAATACCTATTTCTTTATTTCTTATCTCTGCTTTCTTCTTGGCACTTACACCACTTATATCTTTACCATTCAGTTCATATGTTCCTTCTTCAAAATCATCTATACAGCCAATTATATGCATCATTGTTGATTTACCTGCACCCGATTTACCTATTATTGCAACAAGTTCTCCCTTGTTTATCTCAACATTTACTTTATCAAGCGCATAGAACTCATTACTTTTCTTCTTATTGTATATTTTTGATATTCCTTCTAATTTAATCATAGTCTTAACCTCCATTTTCATACTACTTTAGTTTTCTCTTAAAATATCAATCGGTGTATTATCTCTCATTACATTAGCTGCCATAATAGCTGATGCTATTATTGTTAAAATGCACATACACATCATAATAATCACCTGTATAAAACTGATATTTGCAAATATTTTACCAAATAACATATATTTATTATGT
>CAKUXU010000149.1 GCA_934700635.1 uncultured Eubacteriales bacterium
CAATACTTTTTCCATGTTCCAGGAACCTTTCTTCAATAATTTCTTCTAATAAACGTATCTTAACTTGCTGTTTCTTACATTTCGTTACAAGCACATGCAAAAGCGCCGCTTCAATAATTGCTCCTATTGCAAATAGGCATACTATGCAAATAAGCATATTCACTCTACCTCCATATTTTAACACACTCTATTTCCTTTTTCTTCCTACTTTTTCGACTAATGATTTGTACCGAATTTCGGCACATCTTATTTTTAGGCAATAAAAAAAGAGCCTCCTATGAGCCCTTCCACTATGATCACCCTATAAATGAATCGAAACACTTTCAACTTTCTTTTCCACTTTTACCTCTGTATGCATCTCTTTATTACTCAGAAAACGTACCCTGTCATCAATCCTTTCCCTGATTTCTTTTGGAAATCTGCCGATTTCATACCCACTGGTTAAGTATGTACATATGTCAAATTTGGGATCATCATATTCTTTTCTAAAGATTGCCAATACCTTGCATGTCGGATCAGACAGCTTTTTCACACTTTCACTATACAAGGTTACCGGAATATCCTCTTTCCTTCCATCTCTAAATCCAACACTTAACACAGCCTTTGTATCGCCGATAAAATAATCTGCTTTTATAAAAATACCGCTATTTATAAAATCTCCGATCATACAATTATGATACAGTAATGCTGACAGATATGGCAGAACTTGCAGCTTCTGTTGTACTTTTCCCTTTCCATCCACCCGGATATCCCTTTTCGAAAGTCTTTTATTTATACAGGCCGCATAGAATTGTCGAGCAGACATATCCGTCTCAACTCCCGTCAAATGTAAAAAATTTATTGCCCGAAATCCAACGCAATGCGTTTCCGCACCTTTTTTTCCTCGATAAACCACCAAAAACTGTTTATTTTTCAACCTAACATCATATTCTTGCGCTGCCTGAAGAATAATTTTCAAAGCCATATTCTCATCATAGCTCCTCATTTCTACCTTCTTTCTTGTACACAAAAAAAGGCCATCCTACTAAATAGGATAACCTTTTCTCTTTTGTTTTGCTATATGCTGATTTTTCCGTTGTCTGCCAACTTGCCATCCATTATATAATATGGCTTGAATGTGGAGTTTTTCCGTTGCTCCCCAACTTGCCAGCCTTTAATACTGACTTAAGTGTCAGATTATTATGGTGTCAGCCCACCCGAATGAGTTCTCTCATCCTTACGCATATTATAAGTCAATGAGATTACTATGTCAATACACATTTCTCTTTAACTTACCTAAGTATACTATACCACAGGTAAAAAAAGTTTTCTACCACCATTTACCCCCACTATATTTGTAACCTCTCAATTTTTCCACCTATCTATAACTACAGCTTTTTGATCTTTTAATCGGAAAACGAAAATCCCGTAACAACACACTTAAGCTTTTTACAATGGTTAACACATATAAAAAATTTTTAACTTACAAACATATTACACCTTTTATCATATGCTCTAACTTTTTTATTAACCATTCTTTCTATTTTCGATTTTTTAATGGTATATCTATCTCTATCAAATAACAATACAACATGAATGCAAACAATATACATTACAAATCCTATTACTCCTATAGCGAATTCATACATACTCAGCCAGCTCCAATTGCTAGAAAATAAATCTGCAAATCCATTATAAAAAGACTCCCCTCCAACTAATAAAAAAAGGAACGCCACAAATATAATTATACAATGTAACATCTTGGAGAAGACTTTTAGTAAACGTATTAGCAAATATTCATCATTTGGATAAAGATCAAAATAATCACATTTAAGAACCTTAATTAATTTCATATCTTCTATTGCATTATCATTTACAGTATTCTTTTTTGCCTCATCCATTAAATACAAGATGTACTTTGGAATAAATTCATCTGTATGATGGATCTGATTTTTTATTTCCCGTAATGCAATCTTTTCATCTTCAACTTTACATTTTTCAATAAATGGTTTTAAAATTTTTTCATAATAATTTTTTTCCCGGTCAATGGCTTTTTTAAAAAATGCTTTATAAATCAATGTCCCAGTCGTAAGAATTGATGCAATTAACGTTATTACCCAATTTATATTATCTTTCAAACTTCTCTCTCCCTTTCTGCAATGAACTAATTTACCTTGTATTTTATTAATCATACTACATTATCTATATAATTAGTGTCTGCTGATCAAAAGAAAATTAGCTTAAAACCATTGATTTTACTGTGTTTTCTGCTCAAAGATGGTA
>CAKUXU010000150.1 GCA_934700635.1 uncultured Eubacteriales bacterium
TATGGTCCAACTGAAGGAACTGTACTTTTTAGTGCTTGCGATATAACTAAGGAAATGCTCGAAAGTGAAAATAGTTTGCCAATAGGAAAAATATTACCCGAAGCAAAGCATTTTATTATTGGCAAAGATAATTTACCCGCCAAAGAAAAAGAAATAGGTGAATTAGTAGTCATAAGTAATAGTGTAAGTAGTGGGTACTATAATGATAAAGAAAGATCTGAAAAATCATTTTTTAAAGATGAAGAAACAGGCAAAATGGGCTATAAAACAGGCGACTTAGTCTTTGAACAAGATGAACTTTTATATTACATTTCAAGAAAAGATTCTCAGATAAAGTTAAATGGTTTTAGAATTGAAGTTGATGATATAGCTCGCAATTTAGAAAATCTTGATTATATAAAAAGCAGTTTAGTATTACCAATTTTAAAAGATGAAAAAGTTTCGTATTTGGCTGCTTTTATAGTTGTAAAAGATAATATCAAATTATCGGGAAGAGAACTTACAGTTAAGGTAAAAAAAGATTTAAAAGCTTTGGTTCCTTCATATATGGTTCCAAGAAAAATAAAGGAAATAGATAAGTTTCCTCTAAATACAAACGGTAAAATAGACCGAAAAAAACTTTTGGAGGATTTTTAGATGACTCTAAGTTTATATTCGGACTTATTTTCCATTTATCTGCTTATTTTTTCACTTTTGCCTGCAATAATTTTAGGACTTGTTGGAAAAAGTACAAAAATTTATGGTATGCTTGTTTCAATAGTATTTGTTCCTTTAATTATTGGTATAAACTCATTTAAGTTACTCCAGTTTTTAGCGTTTATATTTTTTGAGTTAGTACTTGTAAAGGGCTACCAGTATATTCATAGTAAAACTAAAAATAAATTTTTATACTTTTTAACTTTTTTTCTTTCCATACTACCGATTTTTGCAGTAAAACTTTGTGTATATTCAAGTAGATTTAGTGTTCTTGGTTTCGTGGGGATTTCTTATATTAGTTTTAGAATATGGCAGATTATAATCGAAATTCATGATGACCATATAGATAAGCTACCAATGTTGGACATGCTATATTTTATAACATTTTTTCCTTGTATACAGTCCGGCCCGATAGATAGATTTGGCCGATTTTGTGAAGATCTAAAAAAACAAGTAAGTCCTAAAGAGTATGTTAACGAATATTTGATCTTTGGAATGAAAAAATTATGTATGGGAATACTTTATAAACTTGCTATAGCTTCACTTATAAACAACTTTATTATAGAAAAGCTTCCGAAAGAGGTTACTTTTTCAAATGCAATAATCTATATGTATGCCTATACTTTTTACCTATTTTTTGATTTTGCCGGATACTCAAATTTTGCAATAGGTATAAGCAATATTTTAAAAATAAGATCCCCAGAAAACTTTAATAAACCATTTTTAGCAAAAAATATGAAAGAATTTTGGGACAGATGGCATATATCTCTTTCTAAATGGTTTGGGGATTATCTTTTTAGCAGGTTCGTTTTAAATACACTCAGAAATGGTACTTTTAAAAACAAAAAAGCGGCTATAAGATGTGGATATATGCTTACTATGACTGTTATGGGACTTTGGCATGGATTTTATTTATTTTATTTAATTTATGGAATTTATGAAGGTCTTATGCTGGTATTAACTGATATTTATTTAAAGTCAAAAGTTTATAGAAAATTTAAAAAGTCAAAGTGGTTTGAACCCGTAAGCATATTTATATGTTTTAATATAGTGGCATTTGGTATGCTATTATTTTCGGGATATTTGTTTAAATTTTAAAAAGGAAGTGTATTGTTTTGAATTTTGAAAATTTAGCTTTAGAAATAATGGAAAGCATTTGCGAAACAGATGAAGTAAGAGAAGACTTAGATTTAGATCTTTTTGATGCGGGATTTATCGATTCGCTTTCAGTTATTAATATAATTTTAGAAATCGAAAATAAACTAGGAATAAGACTACAACCAACAGATTTTGAAAAAAAAGATATTTCAACTATCAATAATTTCAAGGCTTTCTTAGAAAGGGCGGCTAATAAAGAAAAATGAAAGGAAAATTAAAAGCCATATCTTTGGTGTTGATACCAATATTTCTTTCTGCTGTTTTACTTTTTGCCTTCGATAAATTTTTAGATAAACAAATAGAATTAAATTATAACGACGCACTTGGAAAAACATATGGTGTTGATGAAATGAATAAAGGAGTTAAGCTT
>CAKUXU010000151.1 GCA_934700635.1 uncultured Eubacteriales bacterium
GTTTACAATACTTCAAAATATCTTGACGAATGTTTAAACAGCATAGAAAATCAAACTTTGAAAGAAATTGAAATTATATGCGTAAATGACGGTTCAAAAGATAACTCTTTAGAAATTTTAAAAAATCACCAAGATAAAGACAAACGAATAAAAATAATAGATAAAGAGAATGCAGGTGTAGCTGCAGCCAGAAACAGTGGTTTAAAAATAGCAGAAGGAGAATATATTTCATTTATTGATTCCGATGACCTAATCGCACCATTTGCATACGAAAAACTTTATGGTAGCGCAAAAAAATATAATGTGGATGTTGTAGCATCCGAACTGATCGAGTTTGTAGACGGAGAAAAAATAAACTTAGATAATTTAAAACATGATGATTCAAAAGTTCATGTTTGTAGCAGAAAAAGTCAACAGAATCCATTTTACCATATGATAAACAATACTGCATTTATGGTTACAAAAATTTATAAAAACTCATTCTTGAAAAACAATAACTTATGGTTTAAAGAAGGAATTACTCATTACGAAGATGGACTTTTCAACTGGTTGGTTTTCGCAAGAGTTAATAAAATAGTTCAAGATGATAATCCATTTTACTGTTACAGAATAAATAGACCAGATTCAGCCGTTACTGAATTTAATGCAAAAAAAGTTCTGACTGCTTCAACTGCGGTTTCGCAAGAAATAGTAAATAATTTTGATTTATTCAATAAATTTAGCGGTGGCTCCGAATGGATGGTAGATAAAATTTTAGATATAAATTATGAATACATAACTGAGTCTACTAAATCCGAAGAAGACAAAAAATACTATGCAAAAATAGTTGTTGATTTAATTCAAAATCAATTAGTAAATCAAAAAGGAATTTCTTTAAATAACAGTCAAAAACAAAAACTTGAAGATTTAGTCAAAATTGCAGAGAGTTAAATATGTTGAGGAGGAAAAATAAAAATATATGGAAAATAAAAAATCGTTTCCAAAGGAAAGAATAAGAAATTTCAGCATAGTTGCACATATTGACCACGGTAAATCCACCCTTGCCGATAGAATACTGGAGCTTACAAATTCAGTTTCTTCAAGAGAAATGGAAAACCAACTTCTTGATAATATGGATCTTGAAAGAGAGCGCGGTATTACAATAAAATCTCATGCTGTGAGCCTTTATTACAATGCAGATGACGGAAAAGAATATCTTTTTAATTTGATAGATACCCCCGGTCACGTGGATTTTAATTATGAAGTTTCAAGATCCCTTGCTGCATGCGAAGGAGCAGTTCTTGTTGTTGATGCTTCTCAGGGAATTGAAGCACAAACACTTGCAAACACTTATTTGGCTCTTGACGCAGGACTTGAAATTTTACCGGTGGTTAACAAAATTGACCTTCCAAGTGCAGACCCTGAAAAAGCAATAAAAGAAATTGAAGATGTTATAGGAATACCTGCAGAAGATGCACCTAGAATCTCAGCAAAAACAGGTCAAAACGTAAAAGATGTACTTGAAAGCATAGTAAAAAATATTCCTGCTCCAAAAGGCGATGAAAACGCACCTCTAAAAGCACTTATTTTCGATTCCTACTATGATTCGTATAAAGGCGTGGTTGTTTACGTTAGAATTATGGACGGAAAAGTCAAATCAGGAGATAAAATTAAATTTATGTCAAGCGGACAGACTTTTGTAGTGACTGAGTGTGGGCAATCCAAAGCAACACTTTTAGAACCATTAAAAGAAGGGCTTTCTGCAGGAGAAGTAGGATATATCGCTGCTTCAATTAAAACTGTAAGTATGGCAAGAGTCGGAGATACTATAACCCTTGAAGAAAATCCAGCAGATGTTGCACTTTCCGGATATCGAGAAGTTAATCCAATGGTTTTTTGCGGAGTATACCCGGCAGATGGGTCAAAATACCCCGATTTAAAAGACGCACTTGAAAAATTAAAATTAAGTGATGCTTCCCTTTCTTATGAACCGGAAACTTCTACAGCATTAGGGTTTGGATTTAGGTGTGGATTTTTAGGCCTTCTTCATATGGAAATTATTCAAGAAAGACTTGAAAGAGAATACAATTTGGATTTAATTACAACTGCTCCAAGCGTAATTTACAAAATAGAAATTTCAACAGGAGAAACTATTTTTGTCGATAATCCTGCTAATTACCCTACGAACATATCGAAGTGCTTTGAACCTGTTACTGATGCTCATATTTACTC
>CAKUXU010000152.1 GCA_934700635.1 uncultured Eubacteriales bacterium
TCATAAGACTATCAACGAACCTTTTATCTCTTGATTCAGGCATTTAGTGATGTTCTACAAGATATTAATAGAGTTCACATCTCATCATTCTTTATTTATGTGTTTCTTAGGTGTTTTATATAGCTCTGTCATTACTCCTTCTTCAAAATCGTTGTTTAATATTGGAAATAAACTTACAAAGTGTTCTCTGATTTCATCATCCTGATAATTAAGAGATTTGAATTTGTTTCTTTCTTTATCATATTCTTCATAGGTATTAATTTTTAAAAAATCATCTTTTAAACTCATAAAACTACACCTTCTATTAAACTTTTTGCTCTTTCTGAGATACTTTCTCCATTCATATATTTTCTAAATATTTCTGATATTGTTTCACCTAAAGCATCTATATTTATCGAACCATCACCATTAATTGCATTCTGTATATTAGAAATATACAGTCTTGATTGATACTCACTCTCAAATCGATCTCCACTTAGTAAAAATATATTTGCTTCATTTCCTATTGAATCATAATATGTTTTTCTTATTATATCATTAGCTTTCAAATTTTCAACCAAATATTCTTTATATCTTTTTATCCTCATTTCGGAGCAATATAAAAGGCAATTAGTTAAGTGTCTTTCGATACTCTTCTAATTGCCTTAAATAGCGTTTATTCTTAGTTGCCCTCATAAGACTATCAACGAACCTTTTATCTCTTGGTTCAGGCATTTCGTGATGTTCTACAAGATATTTGATTTTTAGTGCCACACGCTTATGTCTGACATGTGTATGGCACGTTTCAAATGAATCAGGATTATATAATATCCATTCATCTTTTATATGGGAATACTTTAGTTTTAATATAGCTATCATCTCCTTGATGATATATTGGATAAATTGCTAAGGTATGAAAAAGCACAGCCGTTTGACTGTGCTTTATAACAAACCATCTTCTTTCAGTTCTTCTTCAAAATTCTGTTTCAAGGAATTTATTAAAAATTCATTCAGATGCTTTTCATCATATTTCTGTTCATGAAAAAAAGCAATCAAGCCTTCTTTTTCATTCTTGTACATTTCCATATGAAACTGCTTTTGTTCCTCTTGAGTCATATTTCTTTTTACAGGAATCATACAAACATCACCTTCCTAATGTTTTATCAATGATTTCGCCAAAAATTTTTGCTGCTTCTCTTGGTTTATCACCTGTTACATATTCAGCAAAAAATTCTTTTTCGTCTTCTGCTGCATATTTACTGATGTGTTCCGCTATGAACTCTTTTTCTCTTTCATTCAGAATATCACACCGTTGTGATAGTTTCAAGTCTTGGCTTTTTAATTCAATCGCAATTTCTTGTCTATCAAACCCCAAGAATTTCAATATCATATTCTTTGCCGTTTGGCTTGCATAATGTAAAACTCCGTATGAGTTATAATCAGCACCCAATAGCTTCTTCTTTGTCATATAACCATCTAAGGCATGATCAAGTTCATGTACAAGGATGCTCTTGTGATCTGTCCCTACTGGATGAAATCCGGCTGCAACATCACTTGCATAATTTTGTACTAATTTATCATAATTAGCAAACATTCCGTGTGTTTGAATTTCCCCTGTAAGTGTTATACAGCTTGCATAGGCATTACCTTTTGCGCCATCATATTTGAAAGATGCAAGTTGTCCTTTTAATTCAGGATATTTATTCAGCACAGTTTTATATGAACCAAATATCATATCAGCGGTATCATACTGCAATCCTGACATTTCTACTTTATCTATCGGTATACCGGTCTCTACTGCAAGGTTCTTTTCTATCTGTCTAACGACTTTTGCTTCTTTCCCTGACAACGCTGCTTTCAAGTCTTTAACAATCTGTTTCAGACTTTCAGTTTCATCAAATTTTTTATTAAATACTGCTTCATATTCCGCTGCTTGCGAGGTGTCCATAACATCCATATATGCATCAAGTGCGTTGTCTGTTTCTTTTTCAAGTTCAGCCAACCTTTGAACCTGTGCATCATATTCTTTTCTTGATGTAGTATATTCAGCAATGATATTATCTTCTTTTTTCTTTACTGACTTATCATCAGCAGCATATTTCTTATGCCATTCCTCATAAGTCATATTTGCAGGTACTAATTCACTC
>CAKUXU010000153.1 GCA_934700635.1 uncultured Eubacteriales bacterium
TTTATTCTTAGACCTGAGCTTAATTTTTCAATTGACTTTCCTTGGTTTGTGTTGTTAATTCCCATTTGTCTGTTTGCATTCATTGCATTTAAATTGTGATTAATAATCATTTGTATATTCCTCCCTGATTTTAAATTAATAGACTTCCCTGTCCTTCTATTTATATCGATATAATACACTATATCTTTATACCTTATTATTAAAATAAAAGGGGCTGTCGCATTTACAAGTGAAAATTTGTGAGCGATAGCTCCTTTTTTATCTTTTCAAGTAAAATTTATATTTATTTTCCTATAAAAAATATGACCTACTAAAAATAGGCGCACTTAATAAGCCTCAATAAAATATCAAAAAATAGTTTATTAGGCTGATTTTTTTAACGGAAATAAGTGACTGCCAGTTCTACCAGACTGTATTTTATTATGTAGTTTATTCACATTAATTGATAATGCCAAAAGAATACTTTCAGCTAAAACATTACTTTTACCACGACACATGAATCTTCTGAAGTTCATGTCTTGCTTTAGTTATGCGAAAGAGCCTTCGGCTTGAATACTTCTATTCATCCTTAGTAAACATCCTTCTTCTGAAATAATTCTTTCTAAATCTGTTTTTCTTTGAGCATTAAACTTTTTTGAGACTTCAAATTTTTTAGTTCTTTCCTCAATAGGAGTTTTGTAATTATTACCTTTTATACAACTGCTTTTGTGAGGACAATTATTACAATTGTCACAACCATAAATCGTTTTTGTACTTTCGTACCCTGTCTTAGATTTTTTTATTCTAGTATTTTTATCTACTAATTTTCTATTATTTTTGCATAAATAAAAATCTTATTCTTCGTTATAAATCATATTTTCAATTTTACCAATATCATTTTTAAATTTTCTTGTTTTAGATATTTAAAATTTAGTTTTTTTCCATACTTTTTAGAAATGGAATTAATGTAGTAGTATCCGTAGGTTGTGGACCACTAGTAACCCATACTATATACTCGGAATCCACTCCCTGTTGAATATTATAAGTAGGCTTAAGTTGGCCGTTTTTCATAGCATCTTATTTCATTCTCATAAATGTGGCATCATCATCAGTCTTTGAGTAACTATTTCTATTACCACAATTATATATTTTTTTATTATATTCATTGAACTTTGAAAGATATTCTTCAAGTTTTTATATAGATCTTTGCAACGGAGTTTTCCGTTTGCCACATCCGTGGACAAATTCTATTCCTTCTAATTTTTTTATTGCATATAGTTTTTTTCTCAATTTCTTAACATGATGCATCTTTACTTTGTTTTTATAAATTAATTTAATACCATAAAGTTTTTCACATTTATAAACTAAATCTGCTATTTTAGTTAATAGTTTTGAAAGATTTTTTGTAACTGCTCTCTTCCAAACAAAAGTATATTTATTAGCACAAGCCTCAATCTTCGTACCGTCAATAAATATAGCATCACCAGATATTTCACCAAGTTCATATAGAAAATTACTTGATTGTGCTAGGATTCCTTCAGCACATGGAGCAAAATGTAAAGTCCTAAATCTTGCTATAGTTGAATGATCTGGAACTGATAACCCTTCAAGAAGATACATAAAATTAATATCTCTATGGCATACTTTTTCAATGTCTCTAGCAGAATAAATTTTATTCATGTAAGCATATATCATGATTTTCAGCAACTTCTTTGGCGATACTTGATTTTCCTTAACTTTGGAATAAGTCATATATAAATCTGTTAAATCCATCTCCTCTACAAATTGACTTAGTAATCGCACTGAATCATTTTCTGGAATCATGACATCAATATCTAATGGAAATTTTAGTTGATAAAATTTCTGATTAATTGTATAATTACTGTGTAAAATATTGTAATTGTTCATAAGAATATTTTACTATAAATTTCTAACTCCACGAGCTAGAAATTTATTTTTTTTTTGCAAAAAAAATGGCATCGCACTAATTTTTTAGTGCGACAGCCCCTTTTATTTAACTATTGTAATAAACTTAATACACCTTGTGGTGCTGAATTAGCTTGTGCAAGCATTGATTGTGCTGCTTGTGATAATATATTTGTCTTTGAGAAAT
>CAKUXU010000154.1 GCA_934700635.1 uncultured Eubacteriales bacterium
CTGCAACACAGCCTTTGTTTTTCTAAGAATAAAAGTACGAAAAAGTAGGTAAAAAAATTGGTGAAAAAACAGGTATAAAAGCGTTATAATAATTGAGAGATAATCAGATATTATCTTGTAATTACAAAATATATTAATAATATGCACTGTTTAGATCATATTCGCTTTTTGGTTGGAGAAAAAAATGGAAACTATCGAAAAAATTACTTATTCTGTAAAGCATTTTGAAAACTCAAAGGATAAAGATTTTATGAATGCGTTACAAATATACAATGATTATATTTCTGTGGATACAAAAACGAGTACAAATCAAATTATATATTTTGCAGATCATTGGAAAGCACAAAAAGGACGCACTATGTATTTTTTAGGTTTATATATAAACAATGAAATCGTAGGATATGTTGAAGCCGGATATTTGTTCAATACCAAAACAATTATAATTGATTATATTGTTTTAAAAAATGAATATCATCTAAATAGTGCATTTTACCCACTATTCGGTTTGATTCAAAAATTTTTTTCGGATCAAATGATTGATTATGATTTTATTGTAACTGAAGTGAGTACCAAATGTATAGAGGATATTGATTCAGAAAGTTTTTTCTCAAAAAAAATGTTACAACTAGAAGATTTTAGAATTGCTAATCAAGTATATAAACAGCCTAAGTTGGGAGTTGCAAATGAGGAGAGTAATTTTGAATTTCAATTATTAATTCGTTCCAAGCAAGCTTTATCAGTAATAAAAACAGAAACGTACCTTGCTATAGTAAAAGATATTTATTATGAGCATTATTATGCATGGTATTCGGAAGTAGAACCTATGCACAAAGCGGAGTATAAAGCTCATATTGATGAACAATTTAATTACATAAAAAATAGCTTGCAAGGAGTGACTGAGATTAATTTCGAAAATAGTAATCCAATATGTGAATTTTATCGGGCATCAGATTGCCATTATTATTCAAGTACAGCAGGATTTATCAATAGCACCAATATTACCAAAAATCGACCAATTCTATTATTTTTTATTCCCATATTTATTTTAGTAGCATGTGTAAGTAGTATAGGGATTGTTTCTTTATTGCAAAAAAAGCATTTGAATATACCAGAATTTGCGCCGATTTTTGCACCAATTTTAGTTTTGTGTGCAAGTATTTTTGCACTGGCTTTTACACGGATACATAAATAATTTTTTTAGATAAGTAAAAATTATATTTTTTTACACATAACAATTATATTATGTGCTGTAAAGTATGAAATGGGAAAAAACAAAAAGTCAAAATGTCCATATTTGCCAGCAAGATTCTCATTTTTTAAAAATTTGTTTATTACTGCACTTATAGTATGAAGCCTCTTTTTTTCTATAGCGGAAAAGGAGTTGTTTTTTAAAATCGTAGAAATATATGATTCTGAATATAACCATAATGTATGTATATTATCCAAATAATCATATTGTTGTAAAGTCGCATTTTTACAATAGTCTTTAGAAAACCATAATTCCGCACTTTGGCTTCTTTCAAATTCAAGGACTAATATTCCACCAGGTTTTAAAGTTCTTGAAAATTCTGAAATGCTTTCTAGCGCGGAACAATAATTTATTACACTACCAACACATATAATTGCATCAAACATTGCATTATCAAACGGTAAATGTTCAATAGACCCAACATATGAATTTGGCAATGCATCAATAAGATTAGGTGCAATATCAAGATGATAACATGTACCGGGCAATTTATACACGCTACCACCAGACCCAGCATTTAAATATACACTCTCTGGAGAAAGATAATGCGTCAAATTATTTTCAATATATTTAATAATTGTATTGTGTAAGTAAGAATACCAAGCATTATTTTCTGGCCAGACCTTATCCAAAGAAGAATAAATTTCTTTTGTATTTTTAGTTTCCATTATTTTCTCTCCTAAATATTTTATTTGACGAATAATATCTGATTATCCATCAAAAAACACCCCCGCAGCATTTCGCAAGGGGGTGCCCTGTCTAAAATCTAAATCATATTCTGAAATTTTTCCTTGGATGTTTCGCCACAAGGATATCCCGCTGTTTCGCAATGGCAACATGCG
>CAKUXU010000155.1 GCA_934700635.1 uncultured Eubacteriales bacterium
CAATTATGATTTCTGAAATACGAAATTAAATTAAAAATTTCTTGAAATTGCAAAAAAGGCTCAAGACCACCTATAACGATGGCCTTGGTAATAGGATTAGAAATATATTTTTCATATATATAAGAAATATTTATAATCTTATTCGGCAAACATGAAATTTTCATATTTTGACATATGCCTATATCCATATTAAGTTCCTTAAGACACTTGAAATCGCACATAACAGAAGATATAAACATAGCAGGTTTTTTATAATCTTGGAAATTTTCATCTACAATTTCTTTTACCCTTATTTTGGATGAAAAATCACCTAAATTATCTTTCATTCAAATCGAACCACTTTCTTTTTTCGAACTCGCATTTACGCTCTCTACTATAAGCAGAAACAGGAACTAAAAATCCGACTACCCTTGAATAAGTATCTACAGGTTTTTCACCACATTTCGGACACACTTTAGAAAAAAATGCATGCTCATCTTTACAAACTGAAATTTTACAGTTATAAGCAAAATATATTACTCCAGCACGTGCGATCTCATTTAAAAGATCCCATGCTTGTTCCTCGTTTGCAAATTTTCCAGCTAAATTTATATGAGAAATCTGACCTCCGCCACATTCTTTGTCAAGCTTTGCGCCAAGTTTTATTTTTTCATTTAAAGTGCATCTTTCCATAAGCGGTATCCATTGATTTGAATATATAAAATAACTTTCTTTTTCAGGGAATAAAATTTTATCTTTGTTACTTAAAACAACATTAGCTCTTTCGGCAGGCACAGCTTCAACATTTATACTGTATTTGAAATCATAAGATTCTTTTTGCTCATTTATTACTTTTAAAATTTCAAGAGCGAATTCAAGACCTTTTTCAGTATAAGATTTATTTTCAAATTCATCTTCTGAAATTAAGCCAAACTCATAAATAGCTTCATACATAGCCGTAATACCTATAGTATTGTACTGTTTTTCAATTTCAATAAGGCCATAAGTATAATTTGGTAAAAGTCCTCTTTCGATATTTTGTTTTATTATATCCCTTACAACATCAAGAGTTTTAACACAAATATCTATACGTTTTTTCAAAATTTCTATAAATTTAGATTTATCATTTCCGGATTCTAATGCTATTCTTCTCAAATTTATGGTATTTACCTGAACACTTCCTACAGAAAGAGAAGTCCCACCGACTGAATTTATAAATGCATCAAGCTTGGAAGTATCTGATATAAGTCTGCAGCAACTTGAAAGACTCGAAACTTCACTTCCAACATAGAAATTACTATCATACCATTTCATGTTGTGTTTATTACACCATCTAGCAAACTCTTCATCAACAAATTTTCCGTTTTGGAATAAAAGAGAATAAGTCAAAACAGGGAAGGTCATCATGGTTTCCTCACGAATTTCAGAGACAACCTCCATAAACACTTTTTGATGCTCAATTATACTTTCTATATGATCCATAACAGGTTCACCATTAGGAAACAATCTTCCTCCAAAGAGTTCTATTAGGTAATTTCTATCCATAACAGTTATGTTGGAAAATGCACATTCAGTAACTCTTAAATATGGTTGGTTTAAGTCATATATAAATTTCTGGAAGCATTGTTTTCTGTAATATTCAGGATCTTTAAGATAAAATCCATTTTTTACGTCATTATACCAGAAATAATATGAATAAAGAAGATAACTCGGAAGTCCTACAGCTCCACTGCTACGATTGGCCGTCCAACTTATAAACTCAAGTACATGATCATTAAAGGTTGTCAAATGTTGGCAAGGAGCGGTTTTAAATTTATTTATAAAGAAAAGTCCTTTTTCGACAAGTTTGTCAAGATCATAAGCATAGCAGTACGGAATAAACGAAGCTGTCGATGAATTATGTAAATAAAACTGTCCGTTCCATTCTCCTTCAAGCCATAATTTTGCAAATTCAAGACCATATTTTTCACAAAGTCCTTTGAATATTTTATTGTAAGACAAAAGTTTTGTATGAGGCTTAACCATATCAGACAAAAGTGTTCTAACATCTAAAGTGGTGCTGTTTGCATTTGCGTCTATTGTTGTGTCTGCAACACT
>CAKUXU010000156.1 GCA_934700635.1 uncultured Eubacteriales bacterium
GTATTGTACCGATTGACGCTGATTTAATCAGCATCTGTTGTTTATGAAGATTCAAATCTTTGGGATTTTTCAGAATTAAATCAGAAAGACTTTTTAAAATACGGTCTTTCATTTCTTGAGCAGCAGCATTGGTAAAAGTGACTATTAAAAATTTGTCAAGGTCAATAGGATTTTTTTCATTAGTAATTCTTTCAATTACTCTCTGAACTAAAACAGAAGTTTTTCCAGAGCCCGCTGCAGCTGAAACTAAAACTGTTCCACCAGTGGAGTAAATTGCATCAATTTGATTTTTTGTCCATTTGTTTGCCATTTTCAAACTCACTTTCTTTCATTTTTTCTATAGTAAATTCATTAGTCATAGGATTTACATCTATAAAATAATCTTTTTCATATCCGCATATGCATTTGTACTTACACCACTTACACAGAGAGTCATCTTTATTACACCTGGGATTTGCAGAAAATTTCCCATTTAAAATATCATTTCCCATAGTCTTTATTAACTTTTTTATGTAGCCGTAAATCACTTCAAGGTCTTCTTCACTTATTAAAGAATCAGATTTTTTGATTTCTCCATTTTTTATGGTAGCAGGAATAAATTTTCCCGCGGCATCTTTTTCCATACCTTTTATTACATCTTGATTATCTATTATTAAACCATTCATCTTTAATTTTTTTTCTATTTCATCGAAAACCTTTTGCGAATTATTGCCCGAAAAACTTTGAGCGACAGGTTTTATAGCATTGAAGTAAAGTATCCCCGCAGGCTTTAAATTTTCAAGACCTTCCATACCATTTTTAGAAATTGTCAAAAGATATATAAGCATTTGCATATTAAGTCCATAAAAAACATCTGAAAGTTTAAAAGTTTTGGTTCCTGTCTTGTAGTCAATTATTCTAACATAATTTTCAGAACTGCTTTTCATAATGTCTGCTCTATCGACTTTTCCTTCTATAATTACATTTGAATTTTCTGAAATAGGAAAAGTTAAAGGTTTTACCTTTCCGTGATTTGAAATTTCTATTTCTGTATCAAAGACTTTGAATTCCGATTGATCAAACTCCTCTTTAAAATGCTTCATTAAAAAAATTACTGAATTTTTCAATCTCTCAATAGTATAGAGGAAAAATTTAGGTTTATTTTCCAATCCTCCTAATTTTTGATTTATATAATTTTCTAAAAGATTAGAAATTTCTTTTTCAATTTCTTCCTGTGTAAAAGAAAAATCAGCTTGAACACCATATTTTTTAAATAATTTTTCAAAAAGATAATGAATAAGTGTTCCGTAGTCCATAAAATTGAAATCCGCTAAATTTTTAGGTTTTATTTTAAGTCCATATTCACAAAAATAAGCAAATCTGCATTTATGATATTTTTCTATTTGAGAAGCTGAAAGTTTCAAATTTTCTTTAAATAAATTTTTTGCATTTTCCGGAACTTTAAAATTAAACCGGTTCTCATCTAAATAAAGCTTGATTGATTCACACTTTTTCTTGTATTCTTCGTCACATGAAAGAAATTTTTCTAGAATTCTTGAAATTCTGCTACCGGAATTTTTTATTCCAGCATAGACTTCAAATGCTGTACTTTTTGACAAAATAAAATCCTGATCTGAAAAATTACTTCTATATAAAATCCTTATATATGGGAAAATATCTTTGATTTCCTTGATTATTTCAGAAGGAAATTTACTTTTTTTAAATGAGTCAGCTGAAGGCCAGCTAATAAAAAGTTTTTCTTTTGCAGAAGAAACTGCTGTATAAGCAATAAATCTTTCTTTCATTAAAAATATTTCTCTTGTATCTTTAATTTCAGCACCTAAAGAGGATATATAACTGACTTCTTTATCGGTAAATATTTCGGAACTACTTGGAACTTTTGGAAATTCACCGTTTACAGCACCTATAATAAATACTACTTTAGAGCCAGTTAAATTTGATCTTTCGACACTTGAAACAGTAACATTATCTACACATTGCGGAACATAAGAAAAGTCTATAAAATTAAGTGCAAGTTTAAAAATCTCCAAGTATTTTCTCGAAGATATCTTTTTTTC
>CAKUXU010000157.1 GCA_934700635.1 uncultured Eubacteriales bacterium
GATATATAGGATTTGTGGATTCGGATGATACTGTTTCAAATGAAATGTACGAGGAACTTATCAAAACAATACAAAAATATCAGTGTGATTTTGTAATGTGTGATTATGAAAGAATCCTGGAGGATGGAAACAAGTACGTTAAGTCATTGAAAATTGAAAGTGGATTTTATAATAAACAAAAAATAATTGAGGAGATATATCCAGATTTGATTATGGGGAGAAATCTTGATTATGGACCTTTACTTTCAGTTTGGCATTGTCTTTATAATTTGAAATTTTTGAAAAAAAACAATATAAGTTTTGATGAAGAAGTCAGATGGTCGGAGGATAATATATTCAGTGCTTTTGTGGGATATTATGCACAATCTTTTTATTATCTTAAGAATAAAGGATTATATCAATATTATCAAAATTCAGGGACTATTACAACTTCGTATAGAAAAGATGCTTGGAAAGTTTATTGTATCATGAATGAACATTTATCAGATTTTTTCAATCAGGTAACAGATTATGATTTTACTAGGCAATTAAAATTACATATTATTTATTATGCATGTAATTGCATAGGTATGGAAAGTAAACGGAAAAAGAAAGAATCAATAAGAAAAATAAAAGAAATTTTGTCAGATTGCAGACTGGAAAAAGCTTTTCAGATGAAAGGTTTACCGGAGGTTTCGTTAAAATTAAAACTACAACTTTTATTGATGAAGTATCGGTGTGCAACTGTGCTCTATAAAGTTATGAAATAGATTAGGAGAAATTTATGCCAAAAGTATCTATTATTATGCCATTATATAATAAAGAAATTTATGTGGAAAATGCGATAGAATCAGTTTTATGCCAAACATTTTCTGACTTTGAATTGATTGTAGTCGATGATGGCTCTACAGATAATAGTTTTAATATTGTGCAGGATTATACAAAAAAAGATAATAGAGTTGTTTTAATAAAAAAGAAAAATGGTGGAGTATCAGAGGCTAGAAATGTTGGACTGAGTCATGCGAAAGGGGAATGGATTCAATTCCTTGATGCAGATGATCAAATAGATTTAAATTATCTTACGAAAGTTCAAAAATATATAGATGAAAATGAAATTGATATTCTTTTTAGTGACTTCTGGATAGTAGATGAAGGAAAAAATAGAATTCGAAATATTTCCTCAAATGTAGAAGGAAGCGTGAACCAAACACAATTATGTGATATGTATGTTACATTACAAGAAAAAAATGGATTTTTTGGATATATCTCAAATAAATTATTTAGAAGAAGTATTTTATTGAAATCTGGTGCGAGATTTTCAAAAGAAATAAAGCTTGCAGAAGATTTAGATTTTTATGCACAACTATATCCATACATTAAAAGAGCTCTTTTTAAATCTATTTGTAGTTTCTATTATGTGCAGAGTAGTGAAAACTATATGTATAATAATCATATTGATTATTTAAGTCAATTACAGGTACAAATGGATATAAGAAAATGGTTTCAAGATTCAGGAACTTATAGAGAACATAAACTATATTTGGACAAAAAAGTAGCTGATTATATCTTTTTTTCACTGTTTTATGCATTTGAAGAAAAGAAAAATTGTTCTGAAGAATATAAAATTCTTCAAAAAAATTCAGAAGCCATGTCATGCATAGATCTCAGCAGACAAGTAGGTTTCCCAAAAAGGATATTAGCATTAATGTTGCAACATAATAGAAGAGGTATAAATTTTTGGCTTTCTGGTCGGAGAAAGATTCGAGAGATATATAGGAGTAATAAAGAATATGACGCAAATATTTTTGTACAATCATGGAGGAAGTGAAAATCATGGATGCGAGGCACTTATTCGTACGGTAAGTAAGGTGATGAAATTTGACAGTGAAATTACAGTATATTCGGAGAACCCGCAACAGGATATACACTACAATCTTCAAAAAGAAGTGAAAATAGAGTCGGCAGTCCATGCATCTTCAAGGCTAAGTCTAGATTTTTTAAAGGCATATGTACATTTGAAGTTAACTGGTGATTATTTTAATATGGACATACTTCCATA
>CAKUXU010000158.1 GCA_934700635.1 uncultured Eubacteriales bacterium
GAAGTTGATATTGAGGATTTAATACCCAAAGAGGATTGTGTTTTAACTTTAACTCACTTTGGATATGTTAAACGTCAGTCTCCTGAAAATTATAAGCTTCAACGACGTGGTGGCAGAGGAGTTTCAGGTATGACTCGCCGAGATGAAGACACTGTCAGTGAACTTTTCATAATAAATTCTCATGATTACATTTTGTTTTTCACTAATTTGGGAAAAGTTTATAAAGTTAAATGTTATGAAATTCCGGAAGGCTCAAAAGCTTCGAAAGGAAGCAATGTAGCAAATATTTTGCCAATTACTACTGATGAAAAAGTAACTTCTATGATAAAAGTAACTGAATTTGAAGAAGATAGATATCTTGTAATGGTAACTAAAAATGGTGTAATTAAAAGAGTTTCTTTGAGTTCATTTGCGAGTTCGAGAAAAGGCGGATTAATAGCTCTTGACCTTGATGAAGGTGATGAACTTTCTTGGGTTAGACTTACTGACGGAACTGAAAATTTGCTTATTGCAACCAAAAAAGGAAAATGTATAAGATTTTTAGAAACAGATGTAAGAGCGGTTGGAAGATCTGCTAGAGGAGTCAGATCTATAAGGCTTGAAGAAAATGATGTTGTAGTGGGTATGGTTTGTGTTAAAGACGATAGTAGCATATTAACTGTTTCTGAAACAGGATACGGGCGTCTTTCAGATGCTCAGGATTATCGTATTCAATCAAGGGGCGGCAAAGGGTTAATAAACTATCATGTTGAAAAATACGGAGATGTCGCATCTCTTAATACTGTTAAAGAAAATGAAGATGTGATTTTGATTTCAGACAATGGTGTTATAATAAGAATTGAAGGAGAAAGCATTAGAAAATGTGCAAGGCCTTCAAAAGGTGTAAGACTTATGAAATTAAGCGGTGATTTCAAAGTTGTTGCTACGGCTTGTGTTCCTCATGAGGAAAAAGAAACTCAAGATTACGAAGAAACCGATTCTGAAACAGTTTAGAAAACAATTATTAGTCACTTGCAATATTTGTTGCAAATTGGAAAATGAATAAAAACCCGGAGCAGTCTAAAAATTTTATTGAAAGTCTTAAAAATGAAATTTTAAATACTGACTTTGATTTAATAATTTGCCCTCCGTTTACTTCTATTTATGCTATTAAATCATATGCCGAAGAATATCATTTTGATTTAGGTGCTCAGAATTGTTTTTGGGAAGAAAAAGGAGCTTTTACAGGCGAAATATCACCTTCCATGATTTATGATTTAGGTGCAAGATATGTTATACTTGGGCATAGCGAACGAAGAAATTACTTTAATGAAAACGATGCAATAATAAATAAAAAATTAATTAAAGTAATTGAAAATAAAATAATACCTATACTTTGTGTTGGTGAAGATTTTATTCATCGTAAAGAAAATAAAGCATATGATTTTGTTTCTAATCAGCTTGAAAAATGTTTTTACGGAGTAAAAATTACAGATTTTGAAAATTTGATTGTAGCATATGAGCCAATTTGGTCAATAGGTACGGGAATTACAATGAAACTTGAAGAAGCTGATAAAATGTGTTTATTTATAAAAAATTTTTTATTTGAAAAATACGGTAAAAATTTGTCTTCAAAAGTAAAGATTCTTTACGGTGGGTCTTTGAATGAAAATAACTCAAGAGATTTTTTAAATATGGAAAATATAGATGGTGGATTAATAGGTGGTGCATCGCTTAAAAAAGAAAGCTTTGCAAAAATTATACTTTAATTTATTTAGGAGGCATATTTTGGATAAAAAATCTTTAGTTCTGGTTATTATGGATGGCTTTGGAATTAGTAAAAATGTATATGGAAACGCTGTTAAAAATGCTTATACTCCAAATCTTGATTACATCTTTAAAAATTGCCCATATACAGAAATTATTGCTAGCGGTATTGAAGTTGGACTC
>CAKUXU010000159.1 GCA_934700635.1 uncultured Eubacteriales bacterium
ACAAAAAGCCGAATCCTAATGTAAAAAGAGTTCCTGTACTTAAAAGTTTACGTTTTCCGACTGCAAGTGATGCAAGAAAAACAAGCATTGTATATATAGAAAAATGTGCAAGTTTTCGTATAATATATTCTGAATGACACAAAAGACTTTTCTTTTCCTTAAAGGACATCTCCTCATAGTCAGGAATAATGAATTTTAATATAAATTCTGTCACTCCCCCACTTCTGCCAGATGATTCCGACGAATTTTCCATAGAAAAATAAAATATCAAAACCATTACTACAATAGTACAGATTATAAATATCTTTCTTTTCTTATCCTCACCTATTTCATTAGTTTTATAAAGATTATTATACATTCTTTTGTATTCTTTGTAAAGACAAATTTTAAAAAAAAATTTATTTACTTACAGTATAGTATTTTTATTTTTGGGATTATTTTCATTAATCGCTTTTACGTCATATGCGAAAGCAAAATCGTCAGGAAATAATTCTAAAGAAATTCCAACAATAATACTTGATCCCGGTCATGGAGGCGAAGACGGTGGAGCAGTTGGAGTAGATGGTATTGTAGAAAAAGACATAAATCTTGCAATTTCTTTAAAACTTCAAAACTTTCTCGAAGCTTCTGGATATAAAGTCATCATGACAAGAGAAAAAGATACTGCAATATACGACGATAATTTAAAAACTTTACGCGAAAAAAAGCGCTCAGACCTAAGAAATAGAATGGGTATAATAAATAAAAGCAAAGAAGAAGAAAAAACTGTATTCGTTAGCATACATCAAAATAAATTCCCAGATTCAAAATATTTTGGTACTCAAATATTTTATTCTGTAAATGATTCAAAAAGCGAAAATTTGGCAAATAAAATAAAAGACTCAGTTACCGGACTACTGCAACCCGAAAACGATCGAGAAATAAAACCCGCAACAAATAAAATATTTTTACTTCATAATGCTCATATACCTGCAGTAATAGCAGAATGTGGATTTATTTCAAATCCTGAAGAAGCAGCAAAATTAAAAAGCGAAAAATACCAAAATCAAATGGCATTTTCGATATATTGTGGTATAGTTAATTACTTCATGGAAGACACTTGATTTTAAATTCTCAAGCTGATAAATTTATATTTAAGAAATTTAAAACAGAGGAATTCAAAATGAATAAAAAAATAAAAAGTATTTTTGTTTGCTCAGAGTGTGGTTTTGAATCCGCAAAATGGAACGGCATATGCCCTTCATGCGGTCAGGGAAACACTATGAATGAGGAAACTGTATCTTTGAGTAAAAAATCAAGTGCAAAAGCTTCAAAAAATTTCGGAAATATAAGTCAAATATCAATCAAAGACGTAGATATAAACAAAGAAACTCGGTACACCACTGGATTTAAAGAATTAGACAGAACCTTCGGTGGCGGAATAGTTAAAGGGTCTCTTTCACTTTTAGGCGGCACACCGGGAATAGGAAAATCAACATTACTTTTACAAATATGTAATTATCTCGATAAAAACTTAAAAATTTTATATGTCTCAGGAGAAGAATCTCAAAGACAAATAAAAATGAGAGCTTCAAGACTGGGCGTAAATAATGAAAATTTATTTCTCATGACCCAAACAGATATTGATTTAATATCATCTGAGGTGGAACTAAGTAAACCCGATATTTTAATAGTAGATTCAATTCAAACTATGAGCAGTCCTGATTCGTCTTCAATCCCAGGAAGTGTTTCTCAAGTTAAAGAATGTACAAATGTTTTTTTAAATATTTCCAAGTCTCTTGACATTACAGTTTTAATGATAGGTCATGTCAACAAAGATGGTGCAATTGCGGGACCAAAAGTTCTTGAACATATGGTGGATACGGTTCTTTATTTTGAAGGAGATAATCAAACTTCATATA
>CAKUXU010000160.1 GCA_934700635.1 uncultured Eubacteriales bacterium
TTTAGTGATAACCTGTTCATCAGGCGCTATATATGGTGTTTTCTTTACGGAAAGGGTGAAATTTAAATATGGAAGATAAGCTGCAAGATTTTCGCTTAATTATTTTAAATGATGATTCTTTGGCAAGTGAACTAAAAAAATTAAATAGCGTAGAAGAAATATACAATCTATATAAAAGAGTAGTAAAAGAAAAATGCCTTAGTAAAGATGAATTTCATAAATGCATAATAAAAATAATTTCGAAAAACATTGATGAAAAAGATCTTAGTTTTGTTGCTGGTGGATCGGTACTTTCCAAAAAGACTTTAGCGTCTTTACTTGCAGCAACTTCTGTTTTTGGTGTTCCTTCTGTGGGAGCTTCTACAGCCGATTACAGTGAAAAAAGTATTGAAAACAATATTTCTTTCAGTAAAAAAGTTAAAAGTTTTATTTCCCGTAATCCTTTTAAAATAGGAGCAGGAATTTTGGGTGTTGGCTCTACTTTAACCTTAGGTATGATTCTTTTCTTTAGCTTGAAAGGAAATAATTCTAAGCAACAAAATAGTACTCAAAATAGTTTTCAAAGCAGTCCTCAAGATACTGTAGTGACGAATAATCCAGAACAGACATCTTCTGAATCTGAAACTTTAATAATTAAGCCTATAACACCTAAAGTTGAAAATTCAGTAGTGGAAACTCCAAAGATTAAAAGCGTAACAACTGAAACGTCAAATCAGACAGTTGAAGATCTTTTTAAACAGAAGAATTATTCTAAATATAAAAGATTTTCATTAATGAATTTAAATACTGATTTTTCAAAAGAAGAAATCGAAGTTTTAAAAGGAGTTATTCCAAAAATTCATTTTACAATAGGTAATTTAGTTAATATTAAAGCGGATGCAATTGTTAATGCTGCTAATCCAAGTTTAGGAAATGGCGGCGGAGTAACAGGTGCTATATTTGGTTTTTTAGGAAGCAGTGAATTAACAAGTATTACTTCAAATTGGAAAAAACAACATAATAACGGTAAAAATCTCAATGTAGGTCAAGCTGCGTACACTTCAGTTGAAAGCATAAAGAATGATGAGAAGTTTTTCTATAAAGGAGTTATTCATACAGTTGGTCCAAATTTGAGCGGTAAGAAAGCAAGTTTAGATACTTTAGAATCAAATGGTTATATGGATCAACTTAAAAATTGCTATAAGGAGTCCATTAAGCTTTGCTTTGATAATGGTCTTAAGTCGGTTGCATTTCCTTCAATAAGTACTGGTATTTTTGGATTTCCCGCTTCTGCTGCTATGTTTTGTGCTATGCAAGGAATCATGGAAGGTGTTGCTGAGAAAATTAAAGAAAATAGTCAAAATATTAATAACATACCTGAGATTTACTTCGTTAGGTATAAAGGAGCAAATGCCGAGGCCAGTGAATCAGAAAAAGAAGCATATGATAAAATGGCTATGGTTTTAGGCCGCAAATATGAGGATTTCCCAATGTATACTGGAGTAAAAAATTAGTTAGTTTTTTATATTAAATTTTTAACAAGGAGTTTGAAGAATTATGGAAAATATTGTTCTTTATAGTAATGAATGTCCTAAATGTAAGGTACTTAAAATTAAATTAGATCAGAAAGATATAAATTACAAAGAAACCAGAAACTTTGAAGAACTTAGTGAAAAAGGTTTCAAAAGCCTTCCTATTTTGAAAATAAATGAAGAATTTATGGATTTTGCAGAAGCATATAAGTGGGTACAAGAGTTAAAGTAGTAGTTCATTAAGATGAGAAAGGAAAAATTAAAATGAGAATTAATTTAGATTTATATCCGGAATTTGCGAAATGTATGCAGGATTTGTCCGAAATATATGGCGAAAAATTTCTTTTAATGAATGGATTTT
>CAKUXU010000161.1 GCA_934700635.1 uncultured Eubacteriales bacterium
AATTGACTTGAAACAAAATGTTCAATTAAGGGATTCAAATATAATAGAAATTTTAAATGAAAATATTTGCCAAGCAATGATGCAGGGAGTAAATATATCCGGGGGACATTCATTGCTTATTAGTTACGAAGGATTTGCGCCGATTATTTCTAGTATGTTGGATCAGTATGTAAAATATTTATTTCAAATTGAGAAAATTAATTGGAGAAGACCGATTCATTCAATGAACTATTTGTTAACCAGTGAATGTTGGACAAATATATATTCTCATCAGAATCCGGGATTGATAAATTCGGTTATTGGGAATCAATCAAAATATTCTCGAGTATATTTTCCAATAGATGCAAATTGTTTGTTATGTACGATGCAAACAGTATTAGAATCAGTAAATAGGATAAATATCGTTATATCATCAAAACAGATGATGAAACAATATCTTGATATTGATGAAGCCGAAAGATTTGTGAAAGAAGGATATATAAAAAAGGACTATCATGGAAAAAAAGATTTAAAACTTGTGTTAGTAGCATTTGGTGATAATTCAATGAGGGAAATTTTAGCAGCAAAAGACTTGTTATTTAGTAATATTGGAGAGTTTGGAATAAGAATTGTTGCTATTTCAGAAGTAACAAGACTTGGAAACAAAAAGAATTATCCTCATGCATATTCAGATAATGAATTTAGTGAAATTTTTGGAAATGACTCAAGTATATTCTTTTTATTTCATGGGTATGTATCAGTACTCAAAGGTCTTATGTTTGAAAGATTGAGGAATAAAAACGTAGCCTTTTTTGGATATGATAACAAAAGTTATACTTCAATTAATACTTTAGGAAAATTTAAGATTAATGGAGCATCTAGATATGATATTTATGATAAAGTATTAGATTTATTATATGATGAAAAAATCATAACTCAAGGAATTTATGAAGAAGAGAAAAATGATATAAAAAAAATAATTGAAAAAGGTTAATATATTATACTCTTGAAATAGAGTATATTTTAAGATTAATAATTATATAGAGATTATGTATGGCAGGGTTGGTAAGTACTGATATGGGTATGATATTAATTCAGATTTCGCCAAAAAGTGGGAAGGATTTGTAGAATGAAAAATAGTGTAATGTTTTGTTTGAATCCTTATATAAGCCATTTTTATCCGCTTTTGACAACGATGAAAAAATTCAAGAGTATGGGTTATGAGGTTTATCTTGTTGGAGAAGAAAGTATGGAAGAGTATGTGGAACAAGAAGGTTTTATATTGGAAAAGTATAGTACATTTTCATATAAAGAATTTAAAAGGCTTAAAAAAGAAGGAAATTGCGATCAAATAGAAACAGCCTTTAAAAAGGTTCATGAGGAAATAGAAGCAATTATAAAGAAGTATACTCCAACAATTGTTTTTATGGGAATATCAAGACAGGATTGGTATTATATCCCGGCTAATAAGTGCAGGTGCAATATAGTATTATATAGTCTATGTTCAGGAGATCCTGGATTTAACATGAATGATTATCCTTGTACATCATGCTATCAGCCTAAAAAATTGTTTAATAGATTATTCATATTTTACACGTGGTTTAGGCGATTCTTAAGAGTCGAAACAAATAAATTTACTATTAAAAAAAGGTTTTATTATCCATATAATTTTTTGCGTAAAATTGGAAAGAAAAACAGAAAATTTGGGATTGATGGTATGTATATCAATGAAAAAACTGTTGTTATGGGAACGGAGATGATTGAGTTCAGGAAAGCACCGGATGTTCTTTATGCAGGATTGTGTGTAGAAGATAATAGGGGAGAAAGTAAAAGCGAAAATTATATTTTCCCGGCATCAAAAAAGATATTTTATTGTTCGCTTGGAACTATGGG
>CAKUXU010000162.1 GCA_934700635.1 uncultured Eubacteriales bacterium
CATTCTTTGATGATAGATAACCATCTTTCTTTGCGGATAGATGATTTAACTTGAGAGACTTTATTCATGAGATCCTCCTTCTCGCATTACTACACACAACTATAACTCTCATTACTATACAGTTATGTGGAAGTATTATCTCATGAAGTGGATTTTTTTGTAAGGCACTCTATTGTAAAGCGCTTACGACATTCCTTTACGGAACGTCCCAGTATTTATGTATGCTTTTTGGCACCACCTCCTTAAAAATGGGTATAAAAAAAGGAGGTGTATTTCAACCTTCCCTTCTAATAACATTTAAATATAAAATTAATATAGCTTTAAGTCAGTTTTTTTTAATAAATAAATCACCCTCAATGTCTACTAATTTAATATACTTATAATTCATAATCAGCATCAAAATTTCCATTTATCAATCTTTGTGTTCCAAAAATGTATTTATTTTTTATATACTCCGCAGTATATTCCATTTCTGGAAATAAATAATTTTTTCTTATCCCTATATTAGACAATTGTCTTAAAATATCTTTCTTTACTTTTTTAGGAATGATAACTTCTGTAAAATTCATTTGATATTGTTGTTTCGATAAACGTTTCAATGTTGGATGTAATTTAAAGATAGATTTTTCACTTCCGTAGTGCTTCTTATAATACTCTTCTCCCTCTAAAATTAGATATGCAGCTTCTTCATCTGATATACAAGTATCCTTTTCTACATCAACTATGCTATTCGCAAAAAGCATAAAAACAGAACTTTGTCTTTTTTCTCTTTCTGTAATATAACTTGGGGTTTTGAAAAACAAAGAATTTGGTACATATACCATTCCTAAATATGTATACAAATTACCTGGGTTCTCTTCCAACCAACTCAATAAAAAACTTTGGTCATGGGCTTTATATATCAAATCTCTATATTCATCCAACCCATCATATAGATTTTTTCTTGGCAAAGCAACTATCACTTTTCCATCTTTTTCCTTTTGCTGAATATCACTACACGAAAAATATAGCGACACTAGGGGATTTGACGTAAAATCTAACAATCTTGTAGGTAAACTATAGTGTTGCATTTTGGCAATTATTTCAAAATCATCTTTTACGTCAAATTCCGAGGGATATGCTTTTTTAAATTCTTCAATCATAACAGGCTCATAAAACTCTAAGTCATTAACAGCTAAACTAGGCAATAATTCCCATTCACTATTTGAAACGCCTCTATAATAAAATTCTTTAAACACTGCATTCCTGTCTTTTTCTTTTTCATTCTGCAAGATATCTATGATTTTGAGATAATCATAAATATTATCTATTTCAAAATTATTATTTTTCTTATTATAAAATGGTTTCAATTTATCTTTTTTTAATTTTTCCACATAATCTTTCAAATATACTGATATTTCCATTATTACCTCTTATCTTATTGCCATTTATATCTCATTAAAGTATCTCAACGCATCCTTAATATACTCCACCTTCTCCTGCGGACACTGCTTTACCTCTGGATTCTCTTTCTTGGACTTATTATAATTCTCGCCCATATCCAGTCCACACATCCGCTTAACCTGTGCAATGTAAGAAGTATGCACATTCACACCATACTTGTTCTTCACATATTCCTTAATCTTCGAATATGTAGCTTTTTCTTTTGGTGTATAATTACTCTCTTCATCAGGCTTCATTGTAATCTCAATCTTAGGTGTATCTTTTTTGAGGGATAATTTGACATACCGTCTCCACATGTCCTCCCTGTGGAAACATATCGCATGCTCTCACCTTTTTCACATCATATCCCTTTTCCGCTAGAATCTTCACATCTCTCGCCAGAGTAGCCGGGTCACAGCTTACATAGACAACCTTTTTC
>CAKUXU010000163.1 GCA_934700635.1 uncultured Eubacteriales bacterium
GTCCTTCTCTGTTTAGCAAAACGGAAAATTTACTGCCGCTTCCAAACATAGAAAGTGTGTATTTAAACATCCTTTTAAGCATGAGCTTTTTATTTATATTATTTAATTTACTTTCGAATGACTTTTTATATTCAGGATTTGCTTCCAGTATATTATCAAGTCTAAAATTTGACTTTTCTATTATTGAGTCAATCAAAATTCTTTGACGTTTAGAGTCTTTGCATTTTTGATATATTTCACTAATACATTTTTCTAAGTTTGAAGTGGTCAATTTCGTAATTGTATATTTATCAGAAAAATACACTCCTTTTTTAAAATTCAGCATTTCGCTTAATGTAAAGGGTTTTCTTTTATAATAGTAATGATACACATCACTTAGATCGCCTTTTTGAACTAAATCTCTTCCACCGAAAACGCCATTATGATCTTTATTAGAAATTATGACCACATCGGCTTTGTGAAGCTGTGAAGGAGTATAAAGCATTTTGCGTGAATCCATTGAATATATAACTAAACTTTTATTTGTTTCACTTTCGGTAAGATCTATTTTTCCGCCACTTCTGTAGCTGTCCGGACCCGGAACAGGGTCAAGAGATATCAAATTAACTTTAACATTTTTATGATCTTTAAAATCTTTTCTTATTTTCTCTGCTACTTTTATAGCTGCAACTCCACCTCTAGAATGTCCACCTATTTCAACTACGATTTCTTTTGAAGGATTTTCTTTAAGAGCTTTATTTATATCACTGGAAAGAATTTTTACTCCTCTTTCGAAATTATTGTTTATTGAATAAGTTCCTTGATCGAGTTTAATCTTAGAGAGTGGTCCTGCAAAATAATATGAAACAGAGTCCTTATATTTTGTAACAAGCATATTTTTATGGTCTTCGTATATTGGTTTAGCGTCCTTTAAAAAATCCCATTCTCTAGGTCTCACGCTAGTACCTGCAAAGAACATTCTTATCATAAAAATTTCTCCTTTTATTTAATCTATTTTTTTCATTCTTTCTTGATTTAGTTTTATAAGTTCATTTGCAAACCATGCACTTCCCAACGCATCATCGTAGCTAACAACATTAGCAAATTGTTTAAATTCTTTACTGTTTAAAAGATAGTTGTAGTTATCTTTTGATTTTTTAGTTGCGTTCCAAAGGGGTTTCCATGCTTTTCCCTTATAAAAGAAATCTTTTATTGTTGCACAGTGAGTAGGAGTTATTTTGTGAAGGATCCTAAGAGTTTTATTATTTACCCAATTATCAACTAAATTTTTCAGTTCATTATCTAGTATTTCTTTGTCGTCTCTACTTTGACGAATTTGTTCGTTGTACACATCTCTTATATATTTTGTTTTTGCTTCATTGAACATAATAAGATTTTTACCAGATTTTCTAATTTCTCCCACTGTGAGGTTCCCGACTCTTGTGAACCCTACATCAAAATTATATTCTTCGAGTTTTTTAACAATAGGCAATTTGTAAAATTTTTTCAAACATTCATCTGAAGTATGACTTATTTCAACTATTATCACTTCTTTTGGGTGACTTTTTATAAATTTTAAAAGCTGACGCATACCTTCGGAAACCGGTGCACCTTTAACTATATCATGATACATAACAGGTATACCATTTTCTAAAACAATTCTAAGATCAAAGTATCTTACTCCGGCTCTAAGCTGACCTCTGAAATTAACTGTTTGAGTTTGTGCAGCTTTAGCAAAAATATCTGTTTCGGAAAGAGGAATTATAGAATAAGATCCCGAATCATGAGAAGCTGGAATTATAATATCTGCAAGTTTTGCATTGTCTTTAATA
>CAKUXU010000164.1 GCA_934700635.1 uncultured Eubacteriales bacterium
CGGGAACAGCGGGCTTGTTATTATCTGTAGATTTTTTATCTGCGGTAATTTCTTTTGGAGGTCTACCTCTTCTAGCAGCACTTGAACTTGGCATTGCTACTATTGAAAAAGTTAATGCTGAAAGTATTGTAGCAGTAATTTTAATCAAGTTTTTATTCATTTATTAATTCCTTTCTTTTGCTTTGATGCATATATATTAATGTATCATTTGGAAATTAAAGAGTTTTCTAATGGTTAACAAATTTAAATTTACCGATTTTTCTATGATTGAAAATTATGGCAGTAATTTCAAAAACAGAATATTTTGATCCTTTATCTTACCGTATGTATGTATTTAGATATTTATTTCCTTGTAAGAAGAATAAAATCTTGTGCCAATGCCAATCTTCATTCATCTCAATTCCAGGATTTAAAGTAATTTGTAAATTTTTTGTATCTTCCATTTCAACTTTTAAGATTTGTTCACCATTATAATATTCATTTGATAGTTTATAATTCCTCTGCTCCGTTATAAAAACATCATCTTTAATTTCATTTAAGATGTTAAAAAATAGGAGCTTGAGATTCAGTCGGAGATTGATTTGGAGATTGATTTGGAGATTGATCTGGATTTAAGGTTGGAAATGGAGGTAGATCTTTAGTTGGATTTAGGGTTGGAAATGGGGGTAGAACTTGAGTTGGAAATAGGGTTGCATCTAGAATTGAAAATGGAGGTAGAACTTGAGTTGAATTATTACAATATTTGCTCTTAAAATTATTTTCCTGTTGAAAATTTTTAAGGTGGTCATATATTGAATAATTTGGCTTATCATAACATATTGTATTTTCTACATTATTATCAATTGGAGAATATACATAGAATTTGTTAAAGCCGGGCAATCTTAATCTTTGCTCGCAATTTTCTTTAATATAATTAGTAAAACTTGAAACCGTTTCTATTCTTATTATAGGTTTACTTTTTTGATTTTTAGTTACTATAACTATTTGCTTATCATAATTAATATATGATATACATGTTTCAATAATATACTTATTATTGAATCTTTTTTCAACAGTATAACGATAAACTTGCCAATTTTTATCTAATACTAATTGATCATGGTTTACATGAATTTTGGGTTCACCTCTATTCGGTTTTGAAATGTATAAAGTATTTTTTTGTGTTTCCTTTAGGATTGAGTTAAGTTCACGAAGGAAATAGTCAATGTCTTTTTCTTCATCAGCCATGTGAAGCTCGAAATCACGTTTATAATCGTAATACTCGGGAGTCTTGGGTTTGGAAACAGCAGTCTTTTTATCTGCGGTAATTTCTTTTGAAGGGTTGATTTTTCTAGCAGCACTTGAACTTGGCATTGCTACTATTGAGAAAGTAAATGCTGAAAGCATAACAGTAGTAATTTTAATCAAGGTTTTATTCATTTATTAAATCCTCTCTTTTGCTTTGATGCATATATTAACGTATCATTTTGAAATTAAAGAGCTTTCTAACGGTTAACAAATTTAAATTTACCAATTTTTCTATAATTGAAAATTATGGCAGTAAGTTCAAAAACAGAATATTTTGATCCTTTCATGATTTTATTTGCTCTGTTATAAACAGATGTGACGGGAAAGAGATATTATTAACAACTTCGTTTAAAGTAAGTCCTAATAGAGATCCTATACCATAAAACTGTGTCTTGCCATTTTTAGTTATAGTCATTACAGCAATTTGATTTTTTAAATTTACATATTTGATGTTAAAAAATTGGATCTTGATATTCAGTCAAAGATTGA
>CAKUXU010000165.1 GCA_934700635.1 uncultured Eubacteriales bacterium
TTAAAAATACTTTACAAAAATTCATAATTCCATATGGCGTTAAAAAAAT
This sequence comes from uncultured Eubacteriales bacterium, assembly GCA_934700635.1. Lineage (GTDB taxonomy): Bacteria > Bacillota > Clostridia > Oscillospirales > Acutalibacteraceae > UMGS1491. The sequence goes on from CAKUXU010000165.1 coordinate 50, forward strand.
AGGCCATGATGCTTTTCGTGAATGTAAGTCTCTTAAAGAAATTGGAATTTCTGATAGTGTTATATCAATAGGATATAATGCTTTTGAAGGATGCGAATCTCTTAAAGAAATTGGAATTCCTAATAGTGTTAAAAGAATAGGCAGCCTTGCTTTTGCTGGTTGCACGTCTCTTGAGAAAATTAAAATACCACAAAGTGTTACAGAAATAGGCGATGGTGCTTTTGCTGGTTGCGCATCTCTTGAGAAAATTGAAATACCACAAAGTGTTACAGAAATAGGAAATTTTGCTTTTGGTAAATGTAAATCTCTTAAAGAAGTTAAGATACTGGGAAGAATTACACATATAGACGAGGCTATTTTTGCTGGATGCGAATCTCTTGAAGAAATTATCATTCCTAATAGTGTTCAAAAAATAGGCGCCTTTGCTTTTGCTGGTTGCACATCTCTTAGAGAAATTACCATTCCTACTAGCGTTAAAGAAATAGCTGAAGGTGCTTTTGATAGATGCACATCTTTAAAAATTAGATGGAATGAAAAATTTTACGATACTGTATCAGAATTTTTCGCAGATTTTAATAAAAAATAGTTTTTAAGTCCATTTTGAAGGAATATTATTTTAAATTAAATTTAGATAGGATATAAATTATGAAAAGAACTTTTAAAAAACTTTAGTATCTTCTGTTTTATCACTGGGGGGGTTATCATCAGTTCCTTCTGCTTTTTGTGTACCACACGGTGATAAAGATACTAATACAACTGAACCTAGATTTGGAAATGATTATTTTGGTATGCCGAGTTTTCGTATTGATGCGAAGGACCTTGAGAAATTCTTTGGAATTTATGAAACGTTAGAAAACATGAATGCTGCAGCCAAAAAAATAATATGGAAATTTTTGAAGATACGTGCCCATTATGTGAAAATGAAAATGTATTTGATCGAGTTAATACATTTAATGGAAGTATAAACACTTTAATATATCATCCTGGAACATTTAATGCAAAGAGATTTAATGATATTTTGACGTTAAATGGTATTTTTTATGATTTAAATTACAATTTACGTAGTATTACTATTAAACCGGTAATAGACAGTGATGGAAAAGAAGTAATGGCTTCATGTGGAAAAGAATGGGCAAATATAGTATATCCAATTGATGGAAATAAATATCGTGTTGATTATATAAAAAACTATAACGAGCCTTTAAATAGTCCCTTAAGAAAAAGGATAGTGTTTTTTTCGATCCTAGTACTATGATTGACGAAAAAGACGGAAGCATTAAACGTAAATATAATAACTTTATAACTGATTTTAGAATGGGAAGACTTATTGATATTGATTTTGAAAAAGTTGAAAGCCTTACTATTCCGAAGGGGATTAAATCAATAGGTGAAAATGCTTTTGACGATTGTAAAAATTTAGACAGAATTATATATAAAGATCATATTTATATTTATAAGGATTTTAAAAAAATTATTAAAGATATAAATAAAGGTTATAGTTTTCGTTAGTTTTATACTGAAAAAGTTTTTTTGATAAATATTTTAGCAATTATTCTGAATTATAATATGTATTGTAAATGAACTTAGAAAGGATACTATTTATTTATGAAAGAAGATATAAAAAAAATTTTAGCAATATCAATTTTATCAATGGGAGCTTTATTATCAGCTCCCGTAGCACTATGTGCACCAGGTGATGTTAATGGTGCTCAAAGACAACC
>CAKUXU010000166.1 GCA_934700635.1 uncultured Eubacteriales bacterium
TCTTAGTTTCATCTTGAACTCCTTAAAATTTATTAAAATAAGTCGCTATGACTGCCTGTCCTCAGCAAGTTTAAAATCAATTCCGACTTGTCTACTTTATATACCAAAAGTCAATCTGGTTAGATATGACACTCACGAACTCCTTGAAAGTGCTTGGATGCTGCCAGTTGATGATCTCGATATTTGTCAGGAAGTTCTTTTTCTTGAACCAGAAAATTCAAAACTTCTTCTAATAATTCTGCCCTCAAACCACGCTTCATAGCCAACTTAAAATCTTTTTTAAACTGTTTATGATAACGAATCTTAAGCACGCAAGTCCTCCATCAAGTCAGAGACTGATTCAAAAGATTGGCTCATATTACGATTTTGATTTAAATCCGTTAATACCTCAAGTAACTTACGATTCTCGTCTAGCCTAACATCAAAAGGCAACCCCTGATATTGAATAGCCTGACGAAGGAAAATATTGATAGCCGTTGTCATATCCATCCCCAGATTATTAAACACCTGTTGGGCCTGCTCCTTCACCTCACTATCCAAACGGATGCTCATGCTCGTCTTTGACATATTCTCACCCTCTTTCTACCTATTATTTTAACAAAAATGGCAAGCGATGTAAATACAAAAGACATACAACAGACATACAATATCCTTCAATAGACAAATAGAATGAGGTTCCCTCTTCAAATACATTGACATAAAAAAGCTAATGTGCTACTCTTTATAAAAATACCCAAAATACACAGGAGCAAAAAGATAATGGACGAAAATTTTAATAATGAAATTGCAAAACAAGTTACTAGTGCTATTCTGGATAAATACCTTTCACCTATTATTTCCAAAACAACTGACAAATTTAAAACGTTCTACAATGAGGTAAAAATTGATCTAGAAATTCCATTCCAATCTTATTTGACAAATTCTTATGAAAAATACAGTAAAGTCAAAACGATTATCTACGGAATCGAACCCAAAAGACTGTATGATTTTTTTGAAATCCCATTTTTAAGAAAAGGCTCAGACATCATCAAGCCCACTACAACAAAAATACTGACTAATCTCTCAAAATTTTTAATCATTGAAGGTTCTGGTGGAATTGGTAAATCCACTCTCATGAAACACCTTTTTCTAAGTGAATTAAAATTGAAAGACTATATTCCTATTTTTATTGAATTAAAAGATTTCAACGAAGAGGGGCATTTAGACCTTGAGAAATTACTGCTAAAAAAACTAAATCAATTTCACAATACATTCCAAGAAGAATATTTAGATTATGCACTTCAATCTGGATGCTTTTTATTCCTATTGGATGGCTATGATGAATTGTACAGCGAAAACCAAAAAGAATTTTTCAAGAAGTTAAATGATTTTTGTGACAAATATCCTGAAAACCATTATATCCTTTCTTCAAGACCTTATAGCAAATCCGAATTCATTGAATTTCAGCGGTTCACAGTTTTAAAAGCTGTTCCTTTTACTAAGGAACAAGCTATAAGTCTTATTACAAAAATTGAATATCCAGATGAGGAACTCAAAAATAAATTTATCCGTGACCTAGAAAGTGGTTTATATGATAGACATAAATCCTTTGCTTCAAACCCTCTGTTACTAAATATCATGCTCTCCACTTACAATGACTATGCAGAAATTCCGCAAAAATTACACCTATTCTACTATCAAGCCTTTGATACCATGCTCTCGAAGCACGATGCTACGAAAAGTTATCGACGAAAACTGCTATCAGATTTAAGTTCAGATACTTTTAAAGA
>CAKUXU010000167.1 GCA_934700635.1 uncultured Eubacteriales bacterium
GATGCCATTATTTTTTAATGTAAATGTAAATGTATATGTATTAAAACTTGGATCTCTAAAAAAAACTTCTGTTGCATTTTTTTTCTTTTTCTTACAAATGTTTTCAATATGTGTCTTTAAATAATCTTGTGGTGTAACACCATGGCATACTATATCAACTAAAGTTAACAAATTTCTATTCAATTTGTATAAATCAATGTACTGTTTCAAAGCCGCAACTTGACATGGTAACCCAATAAAAAGTACTTTTTCATTTTTTAATATTTTTTCCTTAATTATTGTATATATATATCCCATATCAGAATAAGTATATTTAGAATTAGCAAATTGATCATAATTTGAATTTGTTATTGAATATGAACAAAGATAATTGTTGTCCATATTCACACCACATATCCACATTTTGTTTTTTATAGCAAACCTATATAATTCTGTAGCGATTCCTCCAGAAGCACTTTTTTTTCTAATTTTTTTATCTTTTGACCATGCAGAATAACAGTTTTTAGATACATTTCCTTTAATATTATTTAACATTGGACAAACTTTTTTACACATATTACAATGAATACACTTAGTTGCATTAATATTTGCCCTTTTAATGTCATAAATATCAAATTTATATTCAATACATTTTGACGGACAAACATTCATGCAAGCTCCACACGCTGAACAATCATCTTCACATATTAACATATTATTCTAAATTCTCCTTTAACAATTGAAGAGATTCTCTTCTAATTTCTTCTACATATTCATTTATCAAATTGTAATTCATTTTTAAATTTATTTTTGTAGAAGTACCATTATCTCTAATTCTATCTTCTATATTTAATTTCTTTGCTAAATCATTGAATCTAACATTATGAGAATTTTCTCTTAAATATGCATAAAAAGGAACATTAAAATATATTGCAAACAATGTTCCATGATATGAACTAGTTAAAATTAAAGAAGCATTCTTCTCTAAAGATAAGAAATCTGCAACAAAACAAGGTCTGATATTTTTTACACCCTTTAACTTCAATCCATAATTTATTACCCATACCTCTAAATTATTGCTTTTTGCAAATTCTTTAGCTTCATTTATAATTTTTTCAGATGGAAAATAAACTAAAATATACTTTTTTGTTTTATTATTTTTTTCCATTTTTGATGATTTTGCATATTTATTCCAATATTCTTTTGATAATAGCATAGTAGGATCACATACAGAATAAACTTTTTTTGTAGTTAGTTGTTCCAACCATCCAATGCTTTCCTTTTCTCTTAGTGCAATCATATCATAATTATTAATAAGAGATTTAGCAATTTCTAAATTTTTTCCATCCCATTTATCTCCAATTGATGTACTGAAAGCAATTTTTTTCTTATCACTATCAACAAAATCTAAAAAATAAGAAGTATCTCCTTTAGTTAAATTCAAATCCCATAATATGTCACTTCCTGAAACAAATATATCAAACTCATTATTTGCAAATTTTATTGAAGATTTATCATATTTTTCTGACAAATTCATCATTTTATTCAATTCATTTTTAAAAGCTATGTATTTTTTTCTTTTTATTGGCTCAAATAAAATAAATTTTACAATATTTTTTAAAGTAAAACTTACTGGTTTTTTTAAAGGAAGTTCTGTGTTGTTAATCGCTTCACATTTGTAATCTAGCACTTTACATGTATACCCCATATCATTAATTGCTTTATACAATCCAAATGTTTGTAAAAACGATCCAAAATTTGTTGTATCATGAAA
>CAKUXU010000168.1 GCA_934700635.1 uncultured Eubacteriales bacterium
GGATAACACGGTAAGAAAAGGATATACACTGTATTCGTGGGTGGATTATTTGTGTGAGTGCCATGTTATAAATCCCCAAATTCAAGATGACTTAAATAAAATGGAACAAAAATATAAGTCAGGATTGATCACTCATGATGAGTATGCTAGAAAGGCATGTGAATTGTATTCTTGTACATTAAAAGGTATATCAAGAAAAAAAATAAATGATCTTGCGAATGAGTACGTAAAAATAGATGAGCAATACATATATAAGGGTATTAAAAAAATTTTTGAACTTTTAAATCAAAAAAAAATCGATATAATTATTATTAGTGGAGCGCCAACGATTATCATTGGGAAATATCAAAAAAAGTTTCATTTTAAACAGATATATGCATTTAAGGAGAAAATAACTGAGGGTAAATTTACCGGTGAAGTTCAGTACAATTATGGATTTAATAAAGAAAAGCAGGTTTTAAAATTTATTGATCACTATGGTACTTGTCCGTATATGGCATTTGGTGATTCGGAATCAGATATTCCTTTACTGAAATATGCACGTTATCCATTCTTTTTTGGAAAAGAAAATTTGAGTAAAAGTTATGAAACAACAACACCCGGTGATGTTTTTAATGAGGTTAAAAGATTTTTATAGAGGAAGGGGTACATTACATCACATGGAGAGCTGCTGAGAGGTGGCTCTCTTAATTTGCAAAGAAATTTAAATTAGAAACCAGAGAGGGCATTGTTGAGTAAATAAAGAACCTAAAAGGTGCGTATACTCGAAGTTACAAGAAACAAATGTTATGGAGAGGAAAAATATGATTAAATATCCTTTGTATGTTACGCTAGATACAAACATTTTTGATGCCAATAAATTAGATTTCAGTAAAGATAGTACACTAGGATTGCTTGTTAATTATGTTGAAGCAGATAAAATAAGGATTGTACTAAGCAATATTGTTATCAAAGAAGTTGAAAAGCATGTGATAAAATCGAGTGACAATATATGTTCAGCATTTAGGGAATTACGGAAAAAAGCATCAAGTATTGTTTCTGAAGGATTTTTGGAACTAGTTGGAATAAAAAAAGATGTATTGCTTTTGGATAAGAAAGAATATCAAGAAAGGTTTTTGGATGTTTGGAAAAAATTTTTAGAAAGCTTAAAGCCAGAAATTTTGAATTTATCATTAGTAGATTTAGATGGTATAATTAATGATTACTTCGAGGTTAATCCACCATTTGAAAATAATGAGAAAAAAAGAAAAGAATTTCCAGATGCGTTTATTGCAAACCAAATTCGAAAAAGATTTGGCAGTGATGGGATAGTTGCGATAATAAGTAATGATAAAGGATTTAAGAAGGCCTGTGGTGATTGGGAAAACCATATTTTCTTTTCATCATTAGGTGAATTGTATAACACAATAAATCGTCAAGAGAAGGAATATGAAGCAGTTCTTCAAGAAATTAAATCGGTGATTGCAAATTATACATTGGAAATTCTAGATACTATAAAAAATGGTGGATATGTTGAAGTCCAAGGAGTGTCATATGATAAAGATGGCATAGAAAATGGATTCAATTACACTGATTTTGAGATTACATTTATTAGAAATATTAATTATAAGTTTCAAACTATTGATGAAATTACAGATGAGGTAGCATTAGCTACATTATTATGTACTGCAAATATAGAGGTGGAATGTTCTTATGAAGATTATGATAATGC
>CAKUXU010000169.1 GCA_934700635.1 uncultured Eubacteriales bacterium
GGATATAAGAACTCATCTTGGAATGAAACAAGGTGATTTTGCAAGCGCAATCAAAACAACGCAAGGTCACGTTTCTGATATTGAAAACGGAAGAAAAGGAGTATCCGATAGAGTAATTGAAATAATATGTTTAAAATTCAACATCAATGAAAACTGGTTCCGGACCGGAAATGGAAACATGTATACACAACTTAATTTTAATGACAGATATGCTTCTAACGTCGGAAAATTGCAAAGAACCAATGATGAAACTATTATTCATTGGGTAAATGCTATCGCTGAAACTAGTCCTGAAAAATTAAAAGATATTGAAGAATTTATGAAACGAATATTAAATATAGAATAAAGGCAGATTTACTCTGCCTTTTCTCTTAAATAATCTCTCAATGATATGTATATACACCTTAAAAATCTTTCATCACTTATTTTTTCGATCATTTCTCTTATACCTTGTCTATAATCAAAAACAGAAATATTCCTTATTTTTTTATTTTTCATTTTTTCCTCCATAAATACATACCTCCATCTTAGTCACCCGAAAATGTCCTAATCAAATTATACGTCAGAACATTTGTTCTGTAAAGTTTTTTACAACATATTTATCACCTCTTTTTTCTCTTATTTATGAACCTTTTTATTATTTGATAATTTCAAGTTCAAATGTCAACAACTTTTTTTTCATTTTTTCTTTTTTTTTTCAATCTTTTTCTTCAAGAACCATAATTTCATCAGCATGACATTTCAATGCTCTAGCAATTTTCAATAAATTCACGACTCCAGGTCTAACTTTATCCAATTCATAATCACTTATTAGTTGCCGCTTAATTCCTGTCATCCTAGCAACCTGTTCTTGGGAATATCCCAACCGTTCTCTTGCTTCTCCTATTTTATTTATCATATACAAACACCACTTTCTATTTTTTAATTAGTGTTTGTAATTAGTTGCAACTTATTACAGGAAAATATTACCATATTTCCCAAACAATATCTCTTGCGACTTTTTCAATTTTTCCCCTTGTTTTCCGCAAATGTCATGGTATCTAAAATACTTTTATGATATAATATTATTTTTTACATAGCAAAAGAGCTTGTAAAGTATATACTTTACAAGCTCTTTTGCTATTTTTTTATTTATTTCATATCGCGTGTGATTGATTCACATTCAACACCAACATTTTTCTCTGTATAAACTGGCTCCATATTATTTTGATAAAAGTTTACAATTTGCGTTCTATCCTCTGGTGTAGTAGATACTCTATCATTGCTTTTTCCTATCTTATATCCATCCGCCGAAGTCCATTTTTCAACTCCATCATAACTTTCATAATCATAATTTTTCTGTATTAATACATAATAATTATTATCATCCTCCCACACAGTAAAATCACTTTTTCCTCTATCAAACCAATATTTTTCTTTCGTAATGTCATCACTATCTTTATAATGTTCCTCACAGATTTCATGATTATACGCAATAGCTTTGTCTATAGCTTCTTTATACTGTTTTTCACTATCTCCACACCCCACAAATATTCCCATAATTAAAACCGTTAATAAAACTACACAATATTTCTTCATAACTCATTACCTCCTTTTTCTTTTTCCAGATTATACCATATTGTTTTTATTTTAAGCAACTATAAAAAAATAATCTATAAAGCACACTATCTTTAATATACTTTAT
>CAKUXU010000170.1 GCA_934700635.1 uncultured Eubacteriales bacterium
TCAATACTTGAAATCTCTTTTTTACTTATAATTTTAGAAATTTCTTCTTCGCGAAAATATTCGTGTTCATAACTTAAATTACTAATATCTTCTTTGTCTGCAATGGACGAGTCTGGTTTACGACTTCTTTTTCTAATATCTTTTTCTTTCCAATAACCCGAAGCGCTTGTTAAAGGGGAGATAGTATTGAAAAGGGTAAGAGTAGATAATAAAATAGCAACAAATTTAAAAATTTTTTTATGGTTAGAAACAAAAGAAAAATCTCTTATATAAAATTTTTCAAATAACTCCATAATTATAATTATTCTCCTCAAAAAATATATTTTTCAAAAAATACAAATACTAAACTAAAAAGTTTTCAATATAAATATTCATAAATTAACGATCAAAAATTGCAGGAATTTTACAATCAACAAAAGAAATATAATCGTCATCTGCGACTATGATATGGTCAATAAAAGTAATATTCATATTGTCAAAAATGTTTTTAAGTTTTTTAGTTGTAATAATATCTTGTTTAGAAGGTAAAGCTAAACCACTTGGATGATTATGAGCAAAAACAATACCTGCTGCATTATAAATGACTATAAGTTCAATAATTTTTCTTAAGTAGATATCAACGTTATTATGAGATCCTTGATTGACTACACCTTCAAAAACAATTTTGTTTTTAGAGTCTACTAAAATAATAGCTATGGCTTCATTACTTCTGCCTATAAATTTAAGAGAGAGCCTATCATTAAGCTCCTCTCTTGAACGAAATGTATTTTTTAAAGACTTTTTGTGTTGCATATAAACTCTAACAATATCAACTAAAAACTTAATAAAACAAGCAGTTTCATTTCCTGCACCTTCAAAGTTTTTTAAAGCCGAATAAGGAGCATTCATAACATCTTGAATAGATCCGAAATGAGAAAGAAGTTGATGAGCTAATTTATTAGTATCCTTTCGTGGAATACAATAAAATAAAATCATTTCGAGTATTTCATGATCATAAAAAGTATCTATACCATATTTTCTGTACTTTTCTTTTACTCTTTGCCTATGATTTGCATGAACATTTACTTCTTTCTTTTCTTTTTTCACTTGTTATCACTCCTTAGTTTAATAATAGTATTTTTAACAGATGATAAATAACACCCGCTAAAAAGCGGGCGCATATAAAAAACTAAACTATTTAACTTCGACTTGTGCACCAAGTTCTTCGAGTTGTTTTTTGATGTCTTCTGCTGCGTCTTTAGCAACTTTTTCTTTAACTGCTTTAGGAGCTTCATCGACAATAGCTTTAGCTTCTTTGAGTCCGAGACCTGTAATATCTTTAACTGCTTTAACAACTTTCATTTTGTTGTCGCCTGCTGCTTTAAGAATTACATCGAATTCAGTTTTTTCTTCAGCTGCTGCTCCAGCTGCTGCAGGTGCTGCTGCAACTGCTACAGGTGCTGCTGCGGAAACGCCGAATTCTTCTTCAAGAGCTTTTACGAGTTCGCTTAATTCGAGAACTGTTAATGATTTTACATCTTCAATTAATTTTACAACTTTATCTGACATTATAATTTACCTCCAAAATTTAATTAAACATTTTCATTTGATTTCTTCTCTGCAATAGCATTAAGCGCTACTACTAATCCTTTTATAATACCACTCGAGACAGTTGCCAATCCTGCAATTGGAGCATTGAAT
>CAKUXU010000171.1 GCA_934700635.1 uncultured Eubacteriales bacterium
AATTGATTTATAGTAATAGGAGTTGGATAGTTTTGTATAAACTTAACTTAATTATAAAGGCAGCTTGCATGGTCAATGGATTTGCGATGATAATCAATGTTATTAAATTAACGGCAAAAATAATTCTTATAGCTCCTACATTATTAATGACGTTAATTGTTTATACTGCAGGGAGTGCATGTATTTCAATAGCCGAACTGCTATCTAAGTTTGCATCGCTTTTTTTATAAATATCTCATTGAATGTAAAATAAGATTATTTCAATTAATTTAAGTATACATTTAACAAGTTTTGTATACTGCTCATGCAATGATTTGAATATATATTTGATTATATTTATATTATATTAATAAAGAGAAAAGAGAGGTAAAAGTAATGGTATATTTAAGTATATTTTTAAATATGGCATACACATTAGATTTTTGGACAAAAACAGCAAAAGTTGTTCAGGTATGTTCCGGTGTTTTGTGTGGGGCCGTTAAACTATTGTTTGCGACAAAGTTGGTTGGAATTGTTTACTTTATAGGAAGTATTTGGGGCGCAGAGATGCAAGCTCTTTATAATGTGTTGACAGTTAGATTTATATAAGAGAAGGGTATAATAAATGATGAATTTGTATTTGATATTATTGAACACGACAATTGTGAGTGAAGCATGGAAGATAGTAGGTTCCATATGTTGGTCAATTACAAAGTGTGTTGCCTGGTTAACGGTCTATAGTGGAGTTTCTTGTGTGTTTAAGGATTTGTTTAAAATGTTTTTGGCGGTATTTCCATCTGCAAGGCAATTTGTATTTAGTTAATGAGGTTATGTTTGAACATTAATATAGTAAGCGTAAGAAAAATAAAAGTTATGATCTATATTTAGTTGTTAAGTATGAATTTCTATTGGTTATTTGGTTGTTTTTTTGTAATGCTTTCGTTAAAAAATTGAAAGCAATGCAATTATTAAGTTATAAATTTTTTTACAAGGGGAAAGTATTTTTTATGGTATCATTATCACTATTTTTTATGCAGGTTTTATCTTTTGCGGATAAATTAAGGGATATATTTAATCACCTTAAGGCAGCGGGTCCGTGGTTTATCCTTTTTGCGAAAATTGGAAAGCACGTTGAGACTATGTGGGATGTATTTAAGGCTATTGGTACAATATTAGGAATTAAAATGTAATAAGTTTATTTTAATTTTTGCATACTGTGGTATAAACTATGTAGGTAGCCACAGTATGCGATTGTTGATTTATATTATATGTAGCTTCCATAAAGGATACATATAGTTACAAAACTAAATAAAATTATAAATAAATACCAAAAGTAAGATTAAAAAAAGTTAAAAGTTTGTAACAATAGATACTGGACTTTGGAATATTTTTGTGATATTATATTAACCATAGAAAACGTTTTCGAAACTATTTTCGTTGGCAAGGTAATTTGTGTTTGAATATAAGTTTTGAATTTTTTGTAAGGGGAAAGTATTTTTTATGGTATCATTATCACTATTTTTTATGCAGACTTTATCTTTTATGAGCAGATTAAAGGACATATTTAACTTTTTGAAAACTGTAGCTCCTCCTTGGGTTGATCTTGTTTCAAAAATCGGAAAGCACGCCGGGTCCTTATGGGATGTAATTAAAGCAGTTTGTGTAATAT
>CAKUXU010000172.1 GCA_934700635.1 uncultured Eubacteriales bacterium
TTCGGCACATATTAATTATAGACAACATGGGAATAACGTTGTTGGTGGCTCAGATTCTATGCTAAAAAAATGGAATAATAGACTGAATAGATATAAACATAATATATATTTTAGGGACAAAATTGTTTCAGAAATATTTAAGTATTATTCGGAAGAAATTGATAAAACAACATATGAGACATTGTCAATTATTGAAAATTATAAGTCTAATAAATTAAAAGTTATTTTAAATAAAAATATAAAAACAAAAAAAGTAATCGACAATTTATTATTTACTTTCTGCGTTGTTACTAACAAGATATAATTTATATCAATAAGAGAGGAGGAATGCTGGAATGTATCAGCAAGTCATATGTTAATCTGGGCTTTAATTATAGTATCATTATTGGTTTTTATACCATTTTATATTAGTTTGGGAAAGGAGTGGTATGGACCATATAGTATATTCTATTTGCCAATGCTTGCGTGCTATGTTATAGCTGCATTAAATGCAGATAAATGGAATTTTGTATTAAGCTTCGAGACATTTATAGTGTTATTATTGGGTGAGATTTCTTTTTTTGTTGGATGCTTTATAGCTAAAAAAATATCTCTTTTTCCAAAAGGCAGGAAAAAATCTCGTTTTTTTATCGTAAACGGTGAAAGTAACTCTATTACAACTTCTAGATTAGCTTTAATTGTATTAGCAGAATTTTGTTTTTTTGCATTATACCTTATTATGGTTTATTTTTGGGGAATTAGACATGGTAAAGATATTTTTGGAGCAATCAATAGTATAATGTTGAATGGCAAATTTGATGGAGATGGAGATCCCTTAGGACTACCATTTTTATTACAAATTTGTTTGCAAATGAATTATATTGCTGGATATTTATTTGCTTTTTTGTTAGCGCGTAGGGTGCTTCTAAAAGATAAAAGCAATTTATTTTTATTGATATCTGGGTATGTCATTTCAATATTAACAAACTTTTTAGGAGGATCAAGAGGACCAATATTAGAAATATTTACTGGGTTATTAATAAGTTTTGGAATAACGTATTATTTTAAAACTAAAAAGAAGTTTTTATCGGTAAGTCAAATTTTGAAAATAGTAGTATTAACAATATTGGTAGGAGTGTGTTTTTTTGAAATACTTCCATTAATGGGACGTTCTCAAACTGCCGCAAATGAGAGTGATGTATTTACACAATATATAGGATCTCAAATATATAATTTAAATTATTATATTGAGACAGTAGGAGATCATAGTACTTTTTTTTGCGCAGAGACTTTAAAAAGTTTATATGCTGATATAGAATCATTTTTCGGTATCACCCTTGGATATAAAGATGGAATGGTAGGAAATTTCTTTGTATTTACGCCACAAGGACATAATCTGGGAAACGTATTTACTACATATTTTAATTTTTATATTGATTTAGGATTATTTGGTGTTTGTTTTTTTACAGCATTTATTGGTTGGTTTTCAGAAAAATACTTTAAAAGTATAAGATTCAATAGTATGGTTAATATAGATGTAGTTTTTTATATTTATATGGCTTCATCAATTGCGTTTAGTTTCTTTGCTTCAAGATTTTTTCAAAATGTAATACAACTAAAAATGTTTATTAAACTTTTTTGGATGTTAGTGATGTACCTATATATG
>CAKUXU010000173.1 GCA_934700635.1 uncultured Eubacteriales bacterium
ATGAATCGTGCAATAGAAAGAGGAGAAATACTTGGTAATGATTTACTTTACGGTTATAAAAAAAATAAAGATACTGTGTATATGGACATTAGAGAATTAGAAGATACATTATGTGATGGTAGGCATATTTCAATAAAGCCAGATGTATTAGGAGATTTTAGAGATATTCCATTTGATGATGAAACTTTTAATATGGTCGTATTTGATCCACCTCATTTAATTAAGGCAGGTGATAATTCATGGCTTGTAAAAAAATATGGAAAGCTTTCGGAAAATACATATAAAGAAGATTTAAAAAAAGGATTTTCGGAATGTATGAGAGTATTAAAACATAATGGTACATTAGTTTTTAAATGGAACGAAGAACAAGTTAACTTAAAAGAAATTTTAAGTTGTACAGATTATAAACCACTATTCGGAAATAAGCGTTCAAAAACACATTGGTTAGTATTTATGAAATAACTTTAATATTTGGAGGTATAAAAATGACACTAGACGAGGCAATTGCACATTGTAAAGAAAAGACGGAAGGTGATTGCGAATGTGCTAAAGAACATGAGCAATTATTACAATGGCTTGTTGATTACAAAGAATTAAAAAAAAGAGATATACCAAAAATAGCTGAATTGGAAGAATCAAATGATTATGGTGGCGGGACTATGAATGTATATGTTTGTCCAACTTGTGGAAAAAAAGAGAAATATATTATGAACTATTGCTGTAGTTGCGGTCAAAGATTTTGGAAATGGTAAAAATGAACAAATATGAAAAAGCGTTTAATCATTTGAGAGAACACGGATTATTTGCGATTGTGGATGAAATGAATCTTATAAAAGAACTGGTTGAAAAATCGATACCAAAGAAGCCGATTCATGAAGAAAAGAAAAGTGAAATTAATGAAAGATACGGTCATGAGTTTTGGTTTTGTCCAAATTGCAAAGAAATCATAATGAGAGATGATGAACATTGTGTTAGTTGTGGACAGAAAATTGATTGGAAATAAGGAGGAAGTAAAGAATGACATCATATGATAACGTGCTTGCTTTTAGAAATTATGTAGCATATGCAACATCACATAAAGCAGTAGTTAAGAGAAAAAAGAAAGATTGGAGAAATAAAAAGTAATGAAGGTACACAATATAGGGGGGGAGCAATTCTATTTTAAAAAGAGAGGATTAAAGCAATGGATGATTTTTTAAATCAAATTGACAATATGTGTCATGCTATGGGATTTGATCCTACTAAGACCAGAAAAAATCAACGAGTGCATGAGTATTATAGAAATTTCTTTGTTTCCGGTGGAAAAGATAAAGAGGTTTGGGAAAAACTCGTTGAGTTAGGATATGCTTCTCAAATGTACAATTTAATTGTAGGAAGTTACTATTATGTAACGCAAAAGGGAATAGATTTATTAAGTACAGTTTATAAAATAAAATTTAAACCTCGTAAATAAAAATGAAAGGAGCAAATTTGAATGATTAAAATAGATGATATAGATGAATATGCAAGCTTAACGGCTATTAAATCATATTGTTTTAAAAACCAAGAAGATTGTAATAGATGTGATATGATTAAGATATGTGATTGTATGCCAACATCACCATGTAACCTAGAAATTAAATTAGATGTT
>CAKUXU010000174.1 GCA_934700635.1 uncultured Eubacteriales bacterium
GCCGCCGGATCAAGGCCAGTCACCGGTTCATCAAGTACAAGAATCTCTTCTGCTGCGCATAATGCCCTTGCAAGAAGAACTCTCTGCTGCTGCCCTCCCGAAAGTTCACCATAACATTTATCTTTAAGAGCACTTATTTCAAGCCTTTCAAGATTTTTAATTGCCTTTTTTCTTTCTTCTTTTCTATAAAATGGTCTTTTATGCATACCATTTAAAAATCCCGACATTACAACCTCCATAACACTTGCCGGAAAATGCTTCTGTACCTGTGTCTGTTGTGGAAGATATCCTATTGCCCCCTCACGCAGCCTGTCAGACAAAATCACTTTGCCACTTACAGGTTTGGTAAGCCCAAGTAAAGTTTTAATAAGCGTACTTTTTCCTGAACCATTCTCACCTATAACACATATATATTCGCCTTCATATACCTTAAAATTAAAGTCCTCTATTATAGCTTTATTTTCATAACCAAGACCCGCATTTTCACATGATATGAGACATTTTCTTTCTTTCATATCGTTTCAACCTTTCATAATTTTATCGTCCTCAATTTGAAAACTTTTTTCATTTTAGAACAAATCCAATAATAAGTCAAGAAAAATTGAAAACCTTTTTCATTTTTATAGCTGAACTGTTACCATTTTTCTGAATTACTACTTTTTTATTTTCAAAGTGTATGTTACATGTTTTTCGCAGCAATTTATATTTACAGTAAAAAATAAAGCAAACCAGATATTTCTACCTGCTCTGCCATTAAATACCTTTATTTTTTTCAATATAAAAAACTATTTCAATATCAATATTGTAATTTAGCTGATATTTAAATACACGATTGCACAATTCTCTTTCATATATATCAAGCAGTTCCTTTAATTCTCTTTTCTTTTTATCCATACCGTATTCTCCAAGCAAAGAGCATCCCACAACTCTTTTATGCTCTATATATACCTGAGTTGTAATTAACTTCTTAATAAAATAATAATGAGCTATGGTTTTATCCACAGCTCATTATTCAAATAGCAGATTGGTTTTCCTACCCCAATCAGGTCAACTTCTGTGTATATTTTAATTCCTCACAGAAAAGGATGGCATGGCTATTCATTACATACCAATATAATATATCCATTATTGAATATTTTTAGTACATTATCTTTACAAAATAATGATAACAAAAAAAATAAAATTTTGCAATTCCTCACACATAAGTTTTACTTTTTCTTTGATGAAATTAACATAAAAGCACGAACAAAACATATAATAACAGCTATCATACATACAAACATACCCTCTTTAAATCCGGGTGAAATATATGACATATCAATACTATGCTTTCCTTCACTTAATTTCATAGACATAAAAGCACCAGCGAACTTATCTGCTTTCACTTTTTTGCCATCAACTTTTATAGTCCAGCCCTTTTCATATGGTATAGACGTAACTACTGTCTGGTCTGTCTTTACATCTATAGTTCCTGATAATTTTCTCCCACCATACTTTTTAATCTCTATTCCACCATTTTTCAAGATATTAAGAGTATTGCTTAGTTTTTCTGTATCTAACTTAGCAATATATGTAGCGGACACATCCACATCATAATCTGTTACACACTCGATTACAACCTTCTCGCC
>CAKUXU010000175.1 GCA_934700635.1 uncultured Eubacteriales bacterium
TTTTGACAATTTCTATCCGATATGAATTTCAAGGCTCATGAAAAAAACAACAACACCGCAGGGTGGTTAATCAAAATGTAGTAATTTGATAATACAGTTGTTTTTTAATAAAAAAAAGGAGGTGGATTGACACGTGTTATAATACGTGTTACACTAGAAAAGTAAGGAGGATTAAAGATGAAAGCATTTTCATCAAAAGAAATAGTAAAAATGCTTTTAAAAGATGGGTGGTATGAAGTCAATTGTGTTGGTGACCATCATCAATTTAAACACCCACACAAAAAAGGGAAAGTCACAATTCCTCACCCTAAAAAGAATTTACCACTCAAAACAGTTAAAAGCATTTTTAAACAAGCAGAGATTAATTTTAATTAATCTCTCCTTACTAATAATTATAAAGGAGTAATAGTTATGAAACAAGATAGTTATAGTTTTCCAGCTATAATAACATTTGATGTTGATGGTATTTCTGTTGAATTTCCAGATTTACCAGGGTGCTTAACTTGTGCTAATGATACATTTGAAGCTGCAAAAAATGCAAAAGAATGCTTGGGATTACATTTGTATGCAATGGAAGAAGATAATGATATAATTCCTCAACCTACACCAGTAAATAAAATAGACTGTAAAAAGAATGAAGTTATAATGCTCATTGAAGTATATATGCCATTTTATAGAGAAGCGATTGAAAATCAAGCTATAAAAAAAACATTAACCATTCCGAAATGGTTAAATGTAGCTTGTGAAAAAAATAATATAAATTTTTCACAAGTTTTGCAAAAAGCTTTAAAGGAACAATTAAAGTTATTATAACGTATTAAACATGTATAATTATATCATTATTATGTAATAATAATGATATAATTATATTAAAAGGAGTGAGTTATATGATAATTAAGTCATCTACAGCACTTAGAAATGACTACTCTGCAATTTCTAAGATAGCAAGCGAAACTAACGAACCCATCTTTATAACTAAAAATGGCGAAGGGGACGGTGTTTATATGAGTTTGGATACGTATGAGAAAAGAGAACAAGAATTGAAGTTACGTGAGATGTTACTTGAAAGCGAAGAACGTAGATTAAATGGTTGTAAGACATATTCAATAAATGAATTGAAAGAAGAATTGTTAAGTAAAGAATGTTAAATGTAAAAATTCTTGAACCTGCCGCTGAAAATTTAAGGAGTATAAAAAAATATTATACTCAAAGCTTTTCTTCAAATACTGCCGAGAAGGTAATATCCAATATATTTAGTGTTATAGAAAGATTAGGAGCATTTCCTTTGTCTGGTAAGCCTATTAATTCTGAATCATTAGCAAAACTTGACTTCAGGGTTGCATTTTCTCAGAATTACACTATTATCTATAAGTTAATAGATGAAGAAGTCGTTATTTTCAATATTGTTAATACAAAACAAAATTATGCAAAATTATTATATCATGAGCCATAAAAGGATAAGTTCTAAAACACTAGGCAATCAATTTGTTTAGTGTTTTACTTATTTTAATTTTATGGGAAGCTATATCCGATACCTATTCATGGACGTATTGAAAGAAAAAGAATCAGTAAGGCTCTTGAAGTTCCATCTG
>CAKUXU010000176.1 GCA_934700635.1 uncultured Eubacteriales bacterium
CTTTAGCTATTAATTTTGACTATAAGGATATAGATAAAAAAAGTGAAAAAGTTGAAGTGTCTTCCGATAAGCTATGGAATAAAGTCTTCTTTGGACTGGGAATTTTAAGTGCATCCGTAGCTATTGTAATTCTTTTCAATATTTTTAGATCATACAGAGAAATTTCAAAATCGGAGAGTAAATACGAAAAAGATAAAAATTATATTTTGCATTATTACAGCAAAATTATTTCTAACATGGAAGATTTTTCAAATTTGCCAAATAATGAATTTATAGAAGCAAAAGAATTTATAGATCTTTTAAATATAAGAGATTGTCTTAATAAACCTATACTTTTTTTAGAGATCGAAAAGGGAAAAGAGTCTTGGTTTATGGTGGTTGATGATAAAACGGTTTACAGATATCTTTTGAAGGAAAATGAAGATTTAAAATAAAGGCAAAAGGGGATTTATTATGTTAAAAAATAAATTTGAACATTTTAAAAACAGTGGTTTCTTTTTGCCTGGTCTCTTCATGATTGCTTCTATTATGTTTTTGTCGATAATTTATGCTATTTTAACTTCCACATTAAATATAATTGGAAGTGGAAAAGTTTTAGCTAAAGAAATAACTGATTATTACTATAAAGGCGGATATTTTTATTCCGATGAAAATTGTGAAAACAAAGTTTGGTCAGTTTCAAAACAGGATTATCTTAGCAAAATGACTGATGTTGTAAATCAAATGTCAGACGGTAATAATATATATATTTTGTCGGAATATTCAGTTGATGAAAATGAAGATATAAATATTTCAGGAAAAAATATTATAATTAAACGTCATGAAAGTTATAGTAACTCTTCATTGATTAAAGTTACTTCAGGAAGCAGTTTAAATATATCTGTGAGTGCAGATTCCGCACTGGTTATAGATGGTCAAGAAGTTGAAAGCACGACTGAAAATGGATCGGTTTTTTATGTTGATACAAATGGAATTTTAAGTATTTGCGGAGAAGGAACTAAAAATATTATAATTCAAAACAATGTTTCAACTTCGGCTATAAATGGGGGAATAGTTTATATAGCTCAGGAAGGAAATGTAAATTTTGAAAATGTTTCTATTAAAGAAAATAAAATTTCCTCTTCTGATAATATTTATGGGTCCGTGATTTGTGCTATGGGAACATTAACGTTTGAAAACAGTGAAATTACAAAAAACACCATTTCTGCTTCTAGTGATTATGGATCCTTATATGTAAAAAATACAGCAAGTGTAACTTTAATTAATGATGTTATCATCAGTGAAAATAAAAATACTGTTAGCGATATGCAAAATAATTTATGTGTTGATGAAAATACTACTGTAAATACAAAAAACTTAGATTTAGGTAAGGGGAACAGCAAAATAGGAGTAACTACCGTGACTTCTCCTACTTCGGACAGTGCAGTAACCTTTTCCTCGAATGGGGAATCATCTTCAAATTTGAGTTACTTTTTTTCAGATAATGAAGAATATATTGTTAAACAGTATGGTGGAAATTTACAAATTGCTACCGAAGAATATTATTACAGTCAAGGATATTTTTACAAAGAAGAAGGCCTTAAA
>CAKUXU010000177.1 GCA_934700635.1 uncultured Eubacteriales bacterium
TATTCTTTCGGTCTAATTCTATTCAAACTCTTTATGTCCCAGAGTTAAATTAACTTATTTTGTTTAAGTTTTATTTAAAAATGGGGCATATTTTTATATAAATTGCAATCATTATTTTGACCTACTGAATGGTTGTTGCCAAACTGTTGCCATGTGGACATTATAGTATGGGTAGGATTTTATAGCAAGTAATAATGTTACTTTTCATTATTCAACCACTCCTTTAATTCTTCATGTTCCGATATCACTCTCATTCCTCTTATTAGTAATTTTCTAAATCAAATCTATAATTTTCAATCTCTTTGACCGATATTCGATAAGAGTTAGTTGTTGTTTGAGTCCCATGTTCTTTAACATATTCATAAAAATCTTTGCTTTCTAATATTTTTTTGCTACAGATAATGAGTATTTTCCATTTTTTACAAAATAACCCGCATAAGGTACAGACATATTTTTTGCTCTGTAAACTTTTACACGTGAAGTAATTACCATTGGCATTACCAATTTCGCACCTTTAATTTCATTCAAAACTTGTGTTCGACCATATTCAAACCATTTTACTTTTGGATCCGCCTTTCTATTTTTCAATTTCTTTCGATATTTTCTTTAATGATTATATGTTTCCGGGAAACAAATTTTAAATTCATCTTCTTCATATCTTTCAAAACCATTTCTATTAATTTTATATGGAAAAATAATTTTTTCTTCCTTATCGTTATCTTTTTTTCTTTTTAATGATTTTGTGCTTACAGCAGACTTTAAGATTGTATTTTCTATCTTTTCCGTCCCTATATAAGTAAACATATCATCCTGTTCATAATCTGATATTAAAAAGGCTTTATTTAGTAAAGTAGCCACACTATTACACACAAAAAAATAATCCCCAAATCTATACTTATTATTTTTACAATTTACAAAAAACCATTTTTCTCCTAATGCATCTTTTTTTATTAATCTATTACTATCTCCTTGATAATATTTAACTTCAGTATTCTTTTTTGATTTATCACAAATAATTATGGTTGAAGAAGTAATAACTCCTGGAAATATTTGTACTCCAGTAAAGTCATATATTTCGTCCATCGTACTTTTAATAATATTCCTTAAATCTGTAGCATATTTATTTCTGAAAATACTAAATGGCACTAAATAGGCTAATTTTCCATTATAAGATAACTCTCTAATGCTCTTTTCAACAAACGCATAGTAATAATCACATCGACCATTTTTGCAGGATTCAAAATTTTCTTGAAGCCATTTTCTATCATTTATCTTTAAATTATGATACGTAATATATGGTGGATTTCCAATTATAAAATCGTACTGCTGAACATCACTCTTTAAATAATCTTTGTTATGTATTTTCCAATTAATTATGGGCAAATCAAATTTTTTTCGAATATTTTCCAACTTGTCAATACATATATTTAAGCTTTCCTTATCGGTTTCGCAATACCTTTTACGATTTGTTTGTCCTTATATCCATTTTTTCTTAAATCTTTAATATACCTTTCAACTATTCTTGTTAAAACATTACCCGTTCCACATGAGTTCTCAAGT
>CAKUXU010000178.1 GCA_934700635.1 uncultured Eubacteriales bacterium
TTGTTCATGCCATATTTCTGTGCTATTCTGACCTGTCATCTAATTTACGCTCCTGAATTATCCTGAACCCGTTCCATAAATATATTGCGAATTCTTTATTGTCTCGGTTGTATTATCTAAAATCAGAATCTAACTTCTAAAATTGTATTTTTGTTCATATATGCCTTTTTCATTATTAATGAATAATTCAAAATTGAGTGTAACATAAAATATTTTATCTTACAATGAACGCTTTTCGCTCAGTTCTTTATTTTACACTTCCGATTATAGTTTTTTTTATATATTTAATTATAATTTCCATTACAACCGGAATCATCACACCCAAAACAACATATATTATGATTTCCCACCATGAAAACATGATTGGTGTAACTCGTCCAATATCTACCTGACAAACATATATCTTACTTAATAAGATTGTTACTATTTTAAATGACAATATATGTAAGGCCATAATCCAAAAAGAATGCCTTCCGCAAATCTGTAATATTGTACTCCATTTATAATTTTCTATCTTTTTTGACCAAAAGCACACAAAATACATCCCAAAAAATCCGTTTGATAATAAAAATATTGGATTTCCATAGATATTCAAATTCATTAATACAATTCCATACTCCATATTTTGAATTAGCCCAACAAATGATATTAACATTATTTCCCATCTATCGAATTTTATAGTTTTGTAATGTTTCAATATGTGCGACAAATGTATCAATGCTATTGCTGCAAAAACATTACTGAACCTTTTTATTGTAAACTGATAATGATTTGTTAAAAAAGCTGAAAGTACAAACATTCCCCATATTATTATAGTTCTGACACTCTCATAACTACTTTCATTTTTCAGAAAATATGATAAAATGCTTGACAAAATTGCATATCCACATAACGAAAAAAATAATACAAACACAAACCACATAGCAGCCATTATTGGCTCTCTTCCTGCACATCCTAACGTTAATATTATCTGTTTTACTATTTCCTTGTTTGTATATATCTCATACCGAGAATCTCCTGGATACAAAAGCGGATTATAAAATCCATATCTGCAGCAAAGATTATGAAAAATTACAGCTAAACTACAGAAAATTACCGCTCTAATGTATATTGTTTTGATTTTGTTTTTGATATAGCTATAGGGTTTTTTGATTTGTTCTTCTTGTATTGTCAACCCTGATATCATAAAAAATATAGGCACATGAAATAGCATAAAAAATTTCTGCCAGATTTGATATAGTGTCGAGGTGGATTCAATATGTCCCATAACAACTAAAATTATTGCAATTCCTTTTGCTATATCTATATATTTGTAATATAATTTTTGGTTTTTTTCTTTTACCTCTATTATCTCTTGCATCTATTTTCTGCCCTTCTTTTTTATTTTATACAATATTATACAATCTCTCTTTTTTTTTGTCTATGTATATTAGAATCAAAAGCTTCAACATTTTTTCTCATACACTAGGCAGTTTTCTAATAACATGATACAATATTATATTATTACTCAAGAAAGACGAGGATTTAGAATTGAATCAGACAACTTATGACTATTTAAT
>CAKUXU010000179.1 GCA_934700635.1 uncultured Eubacteriales bacterium
AACATTTACCGAAAGGACAAAATTATGCAGATCATTCCCTACTTTTTGCCGTGGAAAATAAAAGAATCTTTTTAATTTCTTTAGAAACAAAACGCTTAAAATAGAGTCTCTATTTTAAGCGTTTTAGTTTTTAGACATCCCACAAAAACAAAAAAGAATAATAATTCAACAAAATTGTTGATTTTTTTATCAATATAGTGTATTATATGTATGTAGGAGGATATGGGACATGCTTACTGATTTTGGAAAGGAATTAAGAAAAATTCGAATAGACAACAATGAATTTTTAAAAGATATGGCGAATAAACTTGGCGTCACAGTTTCTTACCTATCCGCAGTAGAGAATGGTAAACGAGACATACCAGATGAATGGTTAGATAAAATAATTAATGATTATAATTTATCCAAAAATGAGATTATTAATTTAAAAAACGCTTTATATATTAGTAAACAAGAAGTAAATATTAGCCTTTCTCATTTAAATGATTCGAGAAAACAAGCTGCTATGTCTTTTGCTAGAGAATTTAATGATTTTTCAGACGAAGATATTAATGACATATTAACTATGTTAAAAAAATTAAAAGGAGTGTGATGTTATGTCTGATTTTTGCGAAGCAAACCCTTTATCAAATAATGATATATTTGCCCTAGCTGATAAATACCGTAAATTATTTGGAATAGAAAATTCAATGTATATTAACATTATTGATATATTAGAAAGAAAACTTTGTGAACTATTTCCTGAATATAGTTTAGAAATTGTTTCTAAAGAAGAAATGCCTAATTTGCACGGCTTGACAATTCCAAATAACAATGAAATTAAAATTAGAGAAGATGTGTATGAAGGTGCTATAAATGGAAATGGCAGAGATAGATTTACCATTGCACATGAAATATTTCATTTCTTATATCATAGAGATAAACATATTGTTAATTGTGTAGGTTTTGCCAGAACTGAGAGAAAAATTCCAACTTATATGGATCCAGAATGGCAAGCAGATGCATTTGCTGGTGCATTTCTAATGGATAGAAAACTTATAAAAAACTTATCAATAAAAGAAATAATGAAACTATGTGGTGTTTCAAAGGCAGCAGCAAAAACGCAAAAATCAAAAATTGAAAAAATGGATAAAAAATCTTTATATAAAAAAAACCAAACAATATTGTTTGGCTAGCCAATATTTAAATAATAATGACTAAATATTTTTCTTGACAACAAAAGTATATCATTTTTATTTAAATATTCAAGCTAAAAATTCTAAGAAAGGAGTTTGGATATGAGTAAAAAAAATAAGAATGTGATATTTGTATCTCATTACACTCGTAATGGTGTTACTTATTATGCAAAGGATTATGGAAAAAAAGCATTTGCAATTCCTGCTGATTCTTTAAAAAAAAGAAAATAATACATCAAAAAAACCTGCATCGCATGCAGGTTTTTCAATATTATATATTATTTAAATAATTTAGAGAAATAGTTTTTAACAACGTGATTTTTAATTTTTGATAATGTTGTGTTGCTTGAATCGAATCTGTCTTTTT
>CAKUXU010000180.1 GCA_934700635.1 uncultured Eubacteriales bacterium
AATATACAAAAGGTTATTTTTAAGGGGCAAATTAAGGTGGGCAAACAAGAATGTCTACCTTATTTTTCTGGTCAAGATAAGATCAATATGATTTTTATTTAAAGATGTTGCAAAATTATATTTATTGTGATATACTTAAAAAGGATGTTGCAAAATTATAGTTGTTGTGATATACTTTAAAAAGTGAAGGTTAGAGAATCTTTATAAATTAATTTTTGGGAGAATAATTGTTTTATTATGAAATCTGTTTTTTTGAAGAAAGTAATTTCTAGTGTATTGGCATTATCTGCCGTATGTATTTTTAGTGCAACTCTTTGTTTTGCGTATGAACCTAGTGATCCGAATGAAAAAACGCCGGAAACACCATATGAGGGAACATTTGACATTGATCCTCATTATGAGAGAGCTCACCACGTTTTTGATGATGAAGGTTCAGACCATGGCGATGTGATGGAGGAACCATTACGTGGTCTAGAAGATATGTAATGATTTTGGAATCAAGTACAAGTCCGGTTTTTTATTTATAATAGAAGATAATGAGACTTTGATTGGTGATAGTCTATAGGCAAATTTTGCCGTAGTTATAAGTTTTTGATTAATTAATTTTTAAGAGAAAGGTGTTTTATAATGAAATCTAAATTTTTTAAAAAGGTAATTTCTAGTATATTGGTATTATCTGCCATATGCAGTTTTGGTGCAGTTTCTTGTTTTGCTATGGAGCCCGCTCCTAATGAGGATAGCGAGGTTCCTCAGAGTGAGTGGGATTTGGATGATTGGCTAAAGAAAGAAGTTCCCTATGATGTGTTTTTAGCTAACGCTCCAATTGATTGGCTATTCTGGGATGAAGTATGATTATTATTAAATATTGGGCATAAGTTTGTTCAACTATAAAGTTTACTATATTTAAGAATTTTATGAGGCAGACACTATTATATGTCTGCCTTAATATTTGTTAATGTTTTAATAAGATAATTTTTTGGGAGGGTTAATTGTCTTATGCGTAAGTATATTATATTAAAAAGGATGTTTTCATTAATATTAGTAATTATTTCTATATTTACGTTAAGTGGTTTTTCTTGTTTCGCTTGCGAGAAACTATTATTTGAGGACTTTGACGAGGAATCTTCCGAATATTATAATATGGAAGTTGAAGATATCGGCCAAATTTATGATATTTATGGTGATATTGATATGAGCTATTATATAGATTATGGAGATTATTACATAATTGTATATTAAATGATTTATGAATATTAATAGATAAAATTTTACTTAAAATATATTTAGTTTATTATATATATTGTGTTGCAACGTTACTTTTATAGGATTATAAATTCGTAGTGACGTTAAATTATTTATGGGAGTTTATTTAGAATATGATTAATATTTCTTTAAAAAAGGTAGTATTATTAATTTTAACTGTAATTTTAATATGTACTTTTAATGTGTTTTCTTGTTTTGCTTATGATGGTGACAAATATGATGATGACTTTAATGAAGAGGATCTTCAAAGAATTATTG
>CAKUXU010000181.1 GCA_934700635.1 uncultured Eubacteriales bacterium
GGTATACCTTTTATGGACAGTTGGTGGTTCCCATTTGCACTTATGCTAGCTTCTATAGTAGTTACTTGGATAATCTTAAAAAAGAAAGATATGTTATAATTTATAATTTTTATACATTAAATAAAATATTTTAGTATCTTTTTTAATTATATTGTGGTATAATTCCTTCAAGCTTTTTATTCAAAGTTAGGGGGAATATTTTTGTGAACAAATTTTTTAAAAATATGAAAATAAGGAAAAAATTACTTTTTACATTTTTGGGTATTTTGATTATAACTCAAATTTTAGTTTTAATTTTTTCTTGTTGGAGCATTTATGATTTAAATTTATATTCTTCAGGTGAACTTTCGGGTTTATCTTCAGAAGCTTCTGAAATAGGTGAAAGTCTTCTTAAAGAACAATCGGAAAAATATCTTAAAGATATGGCTGATTATTCGAGCAAAAGAGCGGAAGGAATTTTAGAAGAAGTTAGTAATGAAGTTGATTCATTATGTAGTGGAATTCAAAAAATTTATTACAGTGAAAATAATTTTAAAGGTGATATTCCTTTATTGCCTGAATTAACTTCTCAAGGTGAAAGAGAATTTGCATCTTTAAAAGCATATGCACTCGATGCGGAAAGTAATAACTCTGATTGTCCTTTGGTTTATAATTCCTCTGAATATAAATGCGGGGAAAATTTAGCTTCTTTTAGCTGTAAAGACTGGGAGTCAATGAGTGCGGAGGAAAGAGAAGAAATTTCTAAAAAAAATACAGTTGTTTCAGAAAAGACTATACCCGCAAATATTTATAGGGAAATTTGTTTGTTTAGTAACTCTAAATATATTTTTGAACCGATTTTTAAAAGCAATCGATATATTTCGAGTATATATTTTGGAACTCAAAATGGAATTTTTTTGAAGTATTCATCGGAAAATTCCGCTAAAAGATATGATCATCGTCTTAGAAATTGGTATAAATCCGCGGTTGAAACTGATTCCGAAGGAAAAAATTCTCCGGTATGGCAAAATACTTACATTTCAAAGTCCAATGGTAAACTATGTGTAACTTGTTCGAAAGCGGTAAAAAATCTTGACGGAAAAGTTTTAGGAGTATGTGCAATTGATATGTGTCTCGACGATATAACCGAGTTTATAGAAAGATCGAAAATAGGAGACAATGGCTACAATTTTATTATAGACAATAAAGGCAGCATTATAATGCATCCTCTTTATACTTCATTTTTTGAAAATAATAGTTTACCTAACAATTTAAGCGTTGACAATTCAGGAATGATAAAAAATATACTTGAAAATAAAAATGAAATACTTGAAACTCAAATAGAAGGTAAAACATTTTTAGCTTCATCTATTTCGATGGATACGAATGATTGGATTTGGGTTAGTATGGCAGAAAAAAGTGAATTTATGGAACCTATATCAAAGATTCAAGAGCTTATAAATAAAAAATCTGATGAAAGTAAAAATTCATTAAACAAAGATTTTATAGTTGTAATTTTAAGATTTGGTATTTTATTTT